>JAFUZD010000123.1 GCA_017476785.1 Prevotella sp.
GGCAGCTGCTGAGAAAGCGCTGACCGTTAAGGAAATTGCAAAGGCAGCAAAGATTAGCGAAGAGGAAACGCTGCTGGGTCTGGGCTGGCTCTTCAAAGAGGGTAGGCTCGCTGCAACCGAGGAGAAGGTTACATTGGCTTAATTGACCATCAGAATAAGCAAAAGGCTGGTAACACAAATGTATTACCAGCCTTTTTCAGTATCTATGACGTACGACAGACAGATATTAGACATCCTGCTTCAAGTGGGGGAGCGCGGGCTCAGTGTGCAGGCCATCGCCAAGCACGTGTACAATCAGAACTGCTCGCTGTTCGGCTCTCCCGTCTATGCTGATGTCTATAATTACGTGCAGCAGTATCTGCTTCGCAACTCCAAGTCAGCTCATTCGCTGATTGAGAATGCCGGGCGACGCGGTCGTTACCGCCTGAATACACAGGGGTCGGACGATGCCCGTCAGTTGATGTTACGGTTTCAGGAAGAGAAAGAACTTCCCGAAAAAGAAGAGAAACCAGTTGATTTCTCTTTGGATTTGTTTGCCTAAGTTTGTCTTTATTTATTTTCCCTGTACACTTCCTTATACAGCTCAAGCAGCTGCTCTGCCGTCTTGCGCCACGAGAATAGCTGGGCTCTCCGCAGTCCTACTTCCTTTTGCTTCTGGTAAAAGTCGCAGTCTGTCTCGAGGCGCAGCATCATTTCCGTGATCTCGTCAGTATGGTCGGGCTGTACCAGAATGGCTTCGCTGCCGCCAATCTCTGGCATTGACGACGTGTTGCTGGTGATGACGGGCGTGCCGCACGCCATTGCCTCGAGTAGTGGAATGCCGAAACTCTCGCGCAGTGACGTATAGAGGAAGGCAAAGGCATTGTTATAGATATAGGGCAGGTCGCTGTTGGTGATGTAGCCGGGAATGACGAGATACTTCTTGATGTGCTCAATTCCGTTGCGTGCAATGATGTCTTCAAAGTATTGCGATTCCAGATCGGCCATCAGCAATTTGCGCTTTACTGCCGAGCGTTCCAGATACCGGGCGTATGCTATCAGCGTGCGCTCGGTGTTTTTCTTAGGGTCGGTGTTGCCGAGAAAGAAGAAGTAGCCCGGCTCATCAATGTATTTCCTGTATACGCCTGCAGTGTCATTGAGCGGTTTGAACCATTCATTATACCCATTGTATATCATCGCCATCCTGTTGCGGGGAATGTCCAGCTTCGACACGATGTTGTTAAGCTCGAAGTCAGAAACCGTGATGATGCGTTTGCACTTATTCAGAATGCGTGGCACTACCAAGCGTCTGTACAGCCACCCCACGTTCTGGTAGAGCGACTTATTGCTTTTGTCACGCGGTTCGAGGAAGATGATGTCGTGGAGTGTCAGTACCAGTGGTATGCTGCAGCGGATGGGAGCTGTATTGCTGGTGCAGTGGAGTAGGTCGATGCGTGCTTCTCTTGCTGCCTTAGGCAGGGCGTATTGCTCCCATAGCGGGTAAGAAGGACAGTCCACTTCAATGACGTGCACGTTGGCAGAGTCTTCCACGCATCGATCCACGTCGGGTTTTACGAACACAAAGTATTCGTTCTTCTTGTCTATCTGCTGCAGTTCCTTAATCTCTTGCAGCACAACGTAGTCCATTCCGTGCTTGTTCTTGCGGAAAATCCGTTGGGCTTCGATACCGATTCTCATATCGTAGGGTTCTTGATGGTTTTCTTAACGACTGCTGGCACACCTGCCACGACACTTCCGTCGGGAACGTCCTTGGTCACCACGGCACCGGCAGCCACTACTACGTGGCTCCCAATGGTTACACCGGGAAGAATGACAGCATTGGCCCCAATCCACACGTCGTCTTTGATGACCACAGGCTGTGTCGTCACGCCCTGTTCGTCAATACGCCGTGCCGGGTCGCTGAAATTGTGATTCAGGGCAGTAACGGTGATGCCCTGTGCCAGATTTACGTTATTGCCGATGTAGACAGGGCCAATGACCGTGCAGTGTAGCCCGATGCGCGTATGGTCGCCGATAACGACTTCGCCCACGGCATTGTTGATGCAGCAGAACGACTCAATGACGCTCCGGCTTCCCAGCGAAAAACACCGATAAGGCGGCGTGTCCATTCTGACGCTGCGGTAAATCTTGGAGCCACGGCCTCGGTGCTGATAGAGCGGTGCCAGCAGGCGGACATACCACCGCGGGCGGGCGTCGCGCTGGTTCATTATCAGCCAGTCAGCCAGCTGCTTCAGTCTCGGATTCTGCTTGAAACGCTCCCTGATGTTGTCTCTTCCCATTTCGCGTTGTTGATGCTTGATGATGCAAAAATATACATTAATCTTTATTATTCCAAATTTTTTCCGTATTTTTGCACGTACTAACCGACAACAGACAATGAAGGAATACGAATATCTGATAGTGGGCGCAGGACTCTACGGAGCCGTGTTTGCCCATCAAGCCTGCCAACGTGGACAGCGTTGCTTGGTCATCGACAAACGCCCGCATCTGGGAGGCAACATCTACTGCGAGCAGATTGAAGGCATCAACGTCCATAAATACGGCGCCCACATTTTCCATACGTCTAACCGACGCGTGTGGGACTACGTGAACAGCATCGTAGAGTTCAACCGCTACACCAACTCGCCCATTGCCAACTATCGCGGTCGGCAGTTCAATCTGCCGTTCAATATGAACACTTTCTACCAAATGTGGGGGGTACGGACACCGGAGGAGGCACGTGCAAAGATAGAGGAACAGCGCAGTGAAGCGCGCCGGCAGATGCAGGCCGGCGGTGTTACAGAGCCGCGTAACTTGGAAGAACAGGCACTGTTGCTGATAGGACGCGACATCTACGAAACGCTGATTAAGGGCTACACCGAAAAACAGTGGGGGCGTCCGTGCACGGAGTTGCCTGCTTTCATCATCAAACGGTTGCCAGTGCGCTTTGTTTACGACAATAACTATTTCAATGATTGCTATCAGGGCATCCCCATTGGTGGCTATAACCGACTGATTGACGGCCTGCTCAACGGTGTGGAGACACTGACCAATACGGACTTCTTTGCTAATCGTGCTCACTGGGAGAGCGTGGCAGACAAGATACTCTTCACGGGAAAGATAGACGAGTTCTACGACTATCGATATGGTAAATTGGAGTATCGTACCGTACGTTTTGAACAGGAAACGCTCCCAATACCCAACTATCAGGGAAATGCCGTGATGAATTTTACCGAGGCTGAGGTGCCCTATACGCGTATCATTGAGCATAAGCACTTCGAGAAATTCGGCGATGAGGTGTATCAGACACCCTGTACTGTTATCTCGCGCGAGTATTCCACGGAATGGGCTGAGGGGATGGAACCCTACTATCCGGTGAACAATGAGCGCAACAATGCCCTTTATCAGCAGTATCGTGCGCTGGCGGATTGCGAGGAGCACGTCCTATTTGGCGGTCGATTGGCTGAGTATCGGTATTACGATATGGCTCCAATCGTGGAGCGCGTGCTCAGCCTGTTTTGAATTCTCTTGGGAATAGGTCGAGGCGGACGGCGTTCTTGGACTTTACTTCTCCTTGGTCTTCACGAAGAAACGCACCATTAGGAAGTTTATGGGTACGCATACCATATACATTGGTATGGGTGCCCATTCTTTGGATATGCCCATACGGACGAACAGATGGAGGCAGAGCATCTGCATAGCCCAGTTGACCAAATGGCTCAGGGCGAACCCACCGGCTCGCCGCTTTGTAGGACGCACGCTGAAGGTGAAATAGGTGGTCATCAGAAAGTTGCATACCACGCTGACAATATAGCCGACGGTCAGTGCTGCATTCTCGTGCATATAGGGTAACAATAGCCAGTAGGCGGCATACTGGATACCGGTGGCAATGATGCCCACTATCACAAATCGAATCGCTTCTTTCCTCATTCCTGTCATATCCTTCTTTCAATGCTTCAACCAAAATACGGTGGTTGTTTTCCAGCCGATATACTTTAGGTAGCCCGAGCGAACAGCGCGCCAGAAGACGGCAGGCTTCTGCCGCAGTGGAATGGCGTGGGCTGTGTAGAACACACGGCTCAGCGTGTAGCGCGCAAACTGGTGGATGATGGGCGTGCGGCGGAAACGCAGTAGTTCGTCGATAACTGTCAGATAGCAGTTGACATTGCGCTTTGAGTAGCTTTTCCCCATTGTCGATGCACGGCGCACGCGGTGTTTCACGAGTGAGCGTTGCAGGCAGTAGATGTTATGGCTGCTGAGCGTTAAGATGGTGGTAAACAGCTCGTCCTCGTGGATGATTCCGTCATAAAAGCGCAATCCCAGCTTTTGGAAAAATTCCGTACGTATAAAGAGCAGCCAGACCACGCAGCTGTGCTTGCCGTTGTCGAGCATCATCCGAAGCAGGTGCTCGCCGTCATAACGCGTATGCTCGTTCAGCAGGTGAGTGCGGCGATAGTCCCATAGGAGCGGTTCTGCTCCCTCGTTGAGTATCGTGTCGCCGTCGAAAAAGCAGAAGTCGCATTGCGTCTGCTGTGCATATTCGTAGCAGCACCGCAGGGTGTCGCGGTCTATGATGTCGTCAGAATCCATAAAATAGATGTATTCTCCCCGTACGTGTTGCAGAGCTAAGTTGCGGGCTGCCGATTGTCCCCGGTTGGGCTGGTTGTAATAAGTGATGCGTGGGTCGCGTTCTTGCCATTGGCGGATGATGGCTTCGCTGTCGTCTGTCGAGCCGTCGTTCA
>JAFUZD010000124.1 GCA_017476785.1 Prevotella sp.
AGATACAAATTAATTGAGAATTAAGAATTAAGAATTAAGAATTATTCGTATCTTTGTGCAATAAATCAAATGATACCGCTACAATGAAACGCATTTCGCTACTTCTTCTTTGGGCACTGGCCGCTATCGGTGTCAGTGCTTCCACCACGCTTCCGCTGCGGGGCAGAGTCATTAAAGCTAACGACCCACACCTGCAGTATGTGGGTCGTATCAGCTTCCAGAATCCCCTGTCGCCCCGATTCTCTTATCCCGGGACGCAGGTCATTGCCGCCTTCGAGGGCACGTCGCTGCGGATGATTGCCAAGCCGGGCAGCGGCTACTTCGTCGCACAAATCGACGAGGCCGAACCGTTTAAGGTGGCCTTCCGCGGCGAGCGCGACTCCGTAGCCTCACTGGCCACGGCACTGCCACGCGGCCGCCACACCGTCAGACTGATGTACAGCGTCGAGGGCTACGAGTATCTGCCTGAGTTCCGCGGCTTTATCCTCGATGCCGACGGTACGATGCTCGATGCCCCTGCCCTGCCCGACCGCCGCATCGAGTTCGTTGGCAACAGCATCACCTGCGGCTACGGCAACGAGAGCATCGACGCGCACGACCACTTTGAGTTTGAGACCGAGAACCACTACTACTCCTATGCGCAGCTGACGGCACGCCAGCTCTGCGCCCAGAGCTACATCGTGGCTCGCTCGGGCATCGGTGTCTACCGTAACTACGGCGGTCCCAAGAGCGGCACGCCGGCCGACAACATTCAGGCACAGTACGAGTACACCCTCTACAACGACCACTCCGAGCGCTGGGACTTCGCGCGATTCCAGCCCCAGCTCGTGTGCATCAATCTGGGCACTAACGACCTTTCCACCAACAACTACGACGAGCGACTGCTGAAAAAGGCCTACAAGCAGTTTCTCGCTACCGTGCGCAGCCACAATCCGCAGGCCAAGATTGTGTTCCTCTGCGGTTCGATGCTCAGTGGTAAGGAACTCGGAATAGCCCGCCGTATCCTGAACGAAGTGGCCGACGAGGCCCGACAGGCTGGCGACCAAGAGGTCTACCGCTTCGACTTCACGCCGCATACCGGCGACCTCTACTACGGTGCCGACTATCATCCCTCACTGTGGCAGCACCAGAAGATGGCCGCCGAGCTGACGGCCTATCTCCGGGCACTGATGCAGTGGTTCTGATTCATCGCCTCACTGCTGCATTGCCGTGACGCCCAGCGCGCCCAGCAGTGCCGATGCTATGGCGATAATCACTTTCAGGAGCAGTTGCCACTTTTTCATCCTTATTCACCCTCCTGCTTCTCGTTGGTGTTGGCGTCGGTCTTCTCTGCCTCGATGCCGTTCTTGGGCAGTTCAACCACTTTGCACCCGTCGAGCAGCGAGCGCGAACGCATACCCGTCTCACGGTTGATGTGCAGCTCGGGCTGGAAAATCACGCGCACGCCCCTCACGTTCTGCGACACGCTGAACTCTTTCACCGTGGGGCTGCCCTTCGTGGAGATGGTAATCTTGAAGGCACCCAGCTCGTCGAGCTTCACCACGTTGCCATTCTGCATCTCGTTGCGCATCACGACCACCAGTGCGCTCAGCACGGCCTTGATGTCGGCCTTCGTCGCGGTACAGCGGCTCTGAATCTGGTCGGCTATCTGGTCGGTGGTCGTCACGCCCATCGTCACGGCGCGGCCATACCACATCTGATATCCACCACTCTTCTTGTTCTTGTTCTGATAAAGTCTGTAATGTACTGCCATAATCTTTTTCCTTTCTTTTTTTAATAAGGTTAATGAATGTGTGTGTTACTGTTTCGTTCGAACGACAATGCAAAGATACTGCATTTCTCTGCCTTTGTCAAGCACCGCCGGGGTACACATCGGGAGACAATCTCTAAGCTACTGTGTAGCAGCTGATTGCCTGCCGCCGATTGGGCCGCCGCTCGGTGTAGCTCACGTGCAGCCAGCAGCAGCCGTTGGACAGCTGACGCTCCAAGAGCAGCTGGTCGAAGGGCAGGTGCTGATAGATATAATGGTACATACGCGCGCCTGCCTCCCGGCTGGACAGATGGATGTCGGCCGCCTCGCCCAGCAGATGCTGCGAAGTGGGGGCACCGCCCACCTGCCGGTTGAGTGCCGGGCAGCGGTATCCGCTCGTGATGCGTATCACGCCGAACTGCCGACGTAGCGGCTCGAGCACATTCTGGCAGAGCAGCTGCATCCGTCTGATGTCGTCGGCCGTAGGTTGGTTGTCGATGTTTTTCCTGATGGCTACGCCCGAGCGCACCATCTCACCGAGCGAGAAGTGCTCGCTCAGCATCATTTCTTCTTGCTGTTTCATTGGGTGTGTGTTTTTTATTCGTTGATACCTGTTATTTCTCCTGTCAGTGGCTGTGCCACCTGTGCCTCTACCATCCGGCAATAGCGGGTGAAGAACGACTCCCGCCTGATGCCTTTGCGCTGGCGCGCCTTATAGGCCGTTCGCCGCGGGTTGGCCGGTTCTTTCACGTTCAGCGAGCGGCAGGCACGGCTCACCAACCGCCCAAAGGAGCACGCGTGTCCCGTCTCGTCGCAGATGCGCCCCTGCTCATACACGATGTGTGCTGCCTCTACCAAGTCGGTCATCGAGCCTGTCCACCGGGCTCCGTCCTGCGGTTCCAGTCTCAGCAGATTGGCAAACTCCTCGGTCAGCCGCTGCCGTGCCTCGCGTCGCTGTGGTGCTTTTATGGCTTCACTTTCTGCCAGATACATTTGGTCTCTTTCCATTGTGTTTAGATTATTAAGTAGATAATAATATTAAATAAGGTTGCCGGCCGGGCTTTCCTTTTCCTGCTGCAAAGGTAAGGGGCTATCGTGCACAATATGTTCCATTTCAAAAAATCTGTGTTAACGAAATTAAAAGTCCCGTCGCTGCCCATCCCTTTCGGGGCGGAGGAGTGAAACGAATGATGACTTCTTGCGCGCTCGCGCGTCATTATTATATATATAGTATGAATAGCAAACAACAAGTGACAGGTATGAAACAGAAGGAATATCGTGGCGTGGTGGTGCCGATGGTGACCCCCGTCACTCAGGAAGGGCTGCTGGACGTGGCTGCCGTAGAGAGAATCATAGAGTCGTTTGCCGCTGCCGGCGTGGCACCGTTGCTGATGGGCACCACGGGCGAGGGCAACAGCGTGTCGCAGGCTGACGGGCTGCTCTTCGTGCAGACGGCCGTGCGGGCCGCTGCCGGGCGCATCAAGATCTACGCCGGACTGACGGGCAACTGCATCCGTGAGCAGCTGCGCCAAGCCGATGCCTACACCGAGGCCGGGGCCGACGTCATCGTGGCCACGCTGCCCACCTACTATGCACTGACCGAGGAACAGATGTACACTTACTATAAGACGCTGGCCGACACCATCAAAGGCCCGCTGATGCTCTACAACATCCTCGCCACCACGCATATGTCGATTCCCGTCGACATTATCCGTCGGCTGGCCGACCATCCTAACATCGTGGGACTGAAAGACTCGGAGCGCGACCTCGAGCGGATGGCACAGTGCATCGAACTCGCAAAAGGACGCGACGACTTTGCCTACTTCTGCGGCTGGGCGGCTCAGTCGGCCCACTCGCTGGAACTGGGCGGCGACGGCATCGTGCCCTCTACGGGCAACTTCTGCCCCAAGCCGTTCCGCCAGCTCTACGAGGCAGCCATCAGCGGTGATATGCAGACGGCCAACCGCTTGCAGGAAGAGACCAATGAGACGGCCAAGATCTACCAGAAGGACCGCACGCTGGGCCAGTCGCTGGCCGCCCTGAAAGTGATGATGCAGACGCGCGGCCTTTGCGACCCGTGGATGTTGCCACCGTTGACACGTCTCACGGCCGACGAAGAACAACTCATAAAACAGAAGACGAATGCACTGGATTGATTATCTCATCGTACTGGTCTCTATCCTTGCTGCCATCGGGATGGGGCTCTACTTTGCCCGTCGGCAGAAAGACACGTCGACCTACTTCGCCGGCGGCGGCAAGATACCGGCTTGGGCCGTGGGCATCAGCATCTTTGCCACGCTCATCTCCAGCGTCACGTTCCTCGCCTATCCCGGCGCAGCCTATGCCGACAACTGGATTCTGCTGGTGCAGGGACTGATGGTGCCGCTGGTACTGCTGGCCCTCATCGGGGTCATCGTACCCCTGTTCCGACGGGTCATACGCCTGTCCACCTACGAATACTTTGAGCGTCGCTTCGGCCTCTTTGCCCGCTTGTACAGCTCACTGGCCTTCACGCTGGGCCACTTCTCCAATGCCGGCACCGTGTTCTTCCTCGTCTCGATGGCACTGTCCACGTTCCTCGGCATCAACATCTACACCATTGTGCTCGTACTGGGCATCACCATCATCCTGCTCACGCTGATGGGCGGAATGGAGGCCATCGTGTGGATGGACGTGGTGCAGGGAGCACTGCTCATCGGCGGCGGCGTCATCTGCGTGGGACTGCTGCTCTTCGGCACACAGGGCGGACCGGCTGAGGTCTTCAGCATTGCTGCGCAGTATGACAAGATCAGCTTCGGGCCCTACGCTTGGGACCTGACGCAGCTGACGTTCCTCGTGATGGTGCTCAACGGCATCTTCTACGCACTGCAGAAGTACGGCACCGACCAGACCATTGTGCAGCGTTACTTGGCGGCCAAGAACGACCGCGAGGCCAAGCGCGCTGCCTATATCGGCGTACTGATGAGCGTGCCCATCTGGGCGTTGTTTATGTTCATCGGCACCGCCCTCTTCGCTTACTATCACGCTGCGGGTGCCCCCGCCCTGCCCGAGGGGCTGAAGGCCGACGAGGTATTCCCATATTTCATTGCCAACGAACTGCCTGTCGGCATCCGCGGACTCATCATCGCAGCACTGGCTGCTGCGGCCATCAGCAGTCTCGACGCCGACCTCAACTGCCTCTCGGCCATCGCCGTGCAGGACTATTACGTGCGCTTCCGCCACCAGTCGTCTGATAAGCAACAGCTGCGCTTCGGCAAGTGGATGGTCGTCATCGCCGGAGCTGGAGCCGTGGGTGTGGCCTGCCTCTACATCTCGTGGGGCGGCGAGGGTGTGCTGGGTGCGCTGTTTGCGCTCTATGCCATCTTCTCGGCCGGCATCGTGGGCATCTTTATGCTCGGTCTGTTCAGCCGCCGCGCCAACAAGCAGGGGCTCTACATCGGCATCGCTGCCGCCGTCATATTCACGGCCTATGCCGTGCTCACCTCGACGAAGGTCGACATCGACGGCAACGGAACGAAGGAGACGCTGCTCGACCTCGGCACGTGGAACTTCGCGCACCATAAGTATATGCTCGGTGTCTACAGCCACCTCATCGTGCTCATCGTGGGCTACGTGGCCAGTCTCTTCTTCCACACTCCGCTGGCCGACAAGGAACTGACCATCTACGGCTATCTGGAGGAGAAGAAAAACAATCAAACTAATCACGAAAACAAAGAAAGAGAATGAAACCAATTACGCTCTTGCAGCCGCAGAAGATTGTCTTCGGCACGGGCTGCATCCAGACATTAGTAGACGATTATCTGAAGCTGGGGTTCCAGCACCTGTTCGTCCTCACGGCGCCGCCCATCCGTCCGCTCATCGCTCCTGCACTGGAGCAGCTGACGGCCGCAGGCGTGGAGACGGAGGTGTTCGACAATATCGTGGCCGAACCCACGGTCAACGACTTCAACGCCATTCTTGAGCGTGCACGCCAGTTCGGAGCCGACAGCGTAGTGGGCATCGGCGGCGGCTCGGTGCTCGACGTGGCCAAGCTCATTGCAGCCTTCATCAACAGCCCACAAGCAGTGGAAGACTGCTTCGGCACGGGATTCATCCAGCGCCGCGGCCTCTGGTTCGCCTGTCTGCCCACCACGGCAGGCACGGGCAGCGAGGTGAGCCCCAACGCCATCCTGCTGGACGAGCGCGACCATCTGAAGAAGGGCATCGTGAGCCCTTACCTCATTGCCGATGCGGCCTACGTAGACCCCAAACTGACGTGGACGGTCCCGGCAAAGGTGACGGCCGACACGGGTATGGACGCACTGACCCATTGCATTGAGGCCTACACCAATAAGTTTGCCCATCCAGCCGTCGACATCTACGCCCTGCAGGGCATCCGCCTCATCGCGGCCAACCTCGTGAAAGCCGTCCGCAACGGCAACGACCAAGAGGCACGCGAGGCACTGGCACTGGGTTCGCTCTACGGCGGACTGTGCCTCGGACCGGTGAACACGGCGGCCGTCCACGCGCTGAGCTACCCGCTGGGTGGCGAGTTTCACATCCCTCACGGCCTGTCGAACGCCATCCTGCTGCCGTCGGTGATGAAGTTCAACCGGCCGGCCAACCTGCGCCGCTATGCCGAGGTAGCCGTCGCACTGGGCGTGGAGCCCGGCAGAGACGATGATGAGACGGCACAGCGTGGCGTGGACTTCATCTATCAGCTGGCTGATGCCGTAGGCATTCCCAAGAAGCTCTCCGACCTCGGCATCCCGCAGACGGCTGTCGACGGGATGGCCCGTGCCGCGATGGAGGTGCAGCGCCTGCTGAAGAACAATCCGCGCGAGGTGACGGAGCAGGATGCACGGGATATATACAATAGTTTGTATTGAACCCACCCCCAACCCCTCCCGAAGGGAGGGGAGTTTAGCTACTACAAGCGCTGAAACAAACCAAACGCCCCTCCCGTCGGGAGGGGATGGGGGTGGGTTCTTCCCTTCGGGAGGGGTTGGGGGTGGGTTTCCCTATCGAGAATTAGAATGTAATTAAAACAATAAGAATATGAACAAGAATACAAACGAAAATATGAATCAGAATATGAACGACACAAAAGTAACCAATCACCCCTCCCGTTCGGGAGGGGATGGGGGTGGGTTATTCCCTTCGGGAGGGGATGGGGGTGGGTTCCAGTTTGAATTACCCATCCTCGCCATTACGATGGGCGACCCCGCCGGCATCGGACCAGAGATTGTGGCGCGCGCCCTCAGTCACCAAGAAACTTACCAGCAGTGCCGACCCATCGTGACGGGCGACGCGGCTGTCATCCGCAAAGCCGTGGAGCTGCTGGGACTCAGTCTGACCGTCAATGCCGTGGAGCGCGTGGCCGACGCCCGCTTCGAGTACGGCACCATCGATGTCTACGACCTGCACTGCATCGATATGTCCACCTTCCTCTTCGGCGAGGTGCAGGCACAGTGCGGCAATGCAGCTTTCGTCAGCATCCGCAAGGCCATCGACCTCGCGATGACTGGCGAGGTAGACGGCACGGTGACGGCACCGCTCAACAAAGAGGCACTCAATCTGGCCGGCCATCACTTCGACGGGCATACCGAGATATACGCCACGTTTACGCATACGAAGAAGTATGCAATGCTGCTGGCCGACGAGTTCCTGCGCGTCATCCACGTGTCTACCCACGTGCCCCTGCGTAAGGCCTGCGACCTCGTGAAGCGTGAGCGCATCATCGAGGTGACCGAGCTCATCAGCGATGCCTGCCAGCAGTTTGGCATCGAGCATCCGCGC
This sequence comes from Prevotella sp., assembly GCA_017476785.1. Taxonomy (GTDB): domain Bacteria; phylum Bacteroidota; class Bacteroidia; order Bacteroidales; family Bacteroidaceae; genus Prevotella. The sequence continues at coordinate 7,529 of JAFUZD010000124.1, forward strand.
ATCGGCATTGCCGGCCTCAATCCCCACTCGAGCGACAACGGCCTCTTCGGCGACGAGGAAGCACTGGAGATCACCCCGGCCGTGGAAGAGCTGCAGCAGCGCGGCTTCAATGTCGTAGGACCCGTTCCGCCCGACACCCTCTTTGCTAAGGCCAAGTGCGGCCAGTTCGACGGTTGCGTGGCGATGTACCACGATCAGGGTCACATCCCGTTTAAGGTGGTAGGCTTCAACTGGAATCAGGAGACGGGTAAGATGGACTCGGTGAAAGGCGTCAACATCACGCTCGGCCTGCCCATCATCCGTGTCTCAGTAGACCACGGCACGGCCTTCGACGTGGCGGGCAAAGGCATCGCCAGCGAAGACGCCCTGATGCTCAGCATCGACTACGCCACAAGGTTGGCTACGAATAAAAAGGTAAAAAAGTAAAAAGGTAAAAAGGTAAAAGGGTAAAAAAGTAAAAGGGTAAAAAAGTAAAAGGGTAAAAAAGTAAAAAGCCAAAAAAGTAAAAGGAAAAAGGATGCAGACAGTCATTGCCGACGATATTACAGGGGCGGCCGAGATAGCAGGCATCGCCTTCAGCAAAGGGATGCGGGTGAAGCTGCAAATAATAGGACCCAAACGACCACCCCTGAAACCCACCCCCATCCCCTCCCGAAGGGAGGGGGGCTTGGCTACTACAAGCGCTGAAACAAACCAAACTCCCCTCCCGTCGGGAGGGGATGGGGGTGGGTTGCAGGTCATCGCCACCGACACGCGCTCGATGTCGGCACAGGAAGCCTATGACGAGACCCTCCGCATCTGCCGCCACCTATCACCCCTCTCGGGGGGACTTGGGGGGCTTCTCTACAAGAAGACCGACTCGGCGTTGCGCGGCAATGTCGTCAGCGAGCTGCGCGCCCTGATGGAGGCCACGGGAGCGCGCCGCGCCGTATGGGTGCCGGCCAATCCCTCGCGCGGGCGCGTCATACGCGCAGGCGTATATTATATAGGTGAGAAGCCCATCAGCGAGACCGACTTCTCCTTCGACCCCGAGTTCCCTGCCCGCACGTCGTCCGTCCGTGAGCGTTTCCCCGACGCTGCCGCCAACGGCATCCTGATTCCCGATGCCGAGACGACCGACGACCTGCGCCGCATCCTCCGCCAGTATGACGATGGCCACACCCTTTTCGCCGGGGCAGCGGATTTTTATGAGGTGCGGCACGCCCTACAACCCACCCCCATCCCCTCCCGAAGGGAAGAACCCACCCCCATCCCCTCCCGAAGGGAGGGGCGTTTAGTTTGTTCCTGCGCTTGTAGTAGCCAAACTCCCCTCCCTTCGGGAGGGGATGGGGGTGGGTTTCAGGTTGGGGGTGGGTTCTTGGGCTTGCTCCTCCTCTGCGGCAGCACGCAGAGCCGGCCGCCGGCTATTGGCATTCCCATCAGTGAGATGCCGCGTGCCGTCTACGACGGTGATGCACCTGCCTCCGACTGGCTGGAAGCCATTCGCTCCCAGCAGGCTGGCCACCACTCAGACTCCCTCATCCTGACCATTCCCCACCGCCACCGCACAGGTAAGGCGGCCGCCGTCCATCTGCGCAGCGTAATGGCCGAAGTGGTGGGTGGCCTCATCGGTCGCCAGTGCCCCGACCAGCTCATCATCGAAGGCGGTGCTACGGCCTATGCCGTCTTGACCGCACTGGGCTGGACCGACTTCGAGCTGACCCGCCAGATAGCCCCCGGCGTGGTGCAGATGCGCGCCGCCTGCGGTACGCTCGTCACGCTGAAGCCCGGCAGCTATGCGTGGGGTGGCCTGTTTAATACCGACTAAAGAGGATTTAGTATATCATATTGCATCATAATTTTTAGGTATTCTGTACACAATGAATGTATGCATTGTCACAGAATACCTTCTTTTTTTGTATTTTTGCACCGCTGTTTTGCCACATATTAATAAATAGAAGGAGACATTATGCTGCAATCCAAGATACTCATCCGCCCACTTCTGCTGGCTGTGCTGTGGCTGTGCTGCTTGCTGGCAGCGGCACAGGAGAGCCCGCTGACGCTGACCGGTGCGGTGACCGACGAGCAGAATGGGCCGCTGCCGGGCGTGACCGTACACATAGACGGCACCCGCCTGACTACGGTGACCGACAGCAACGGCCGTTTCACCCTGCGGGGACAGTGGAAGCGCGGTGCCCGCATCGAGTTCACCTATGTGGGCTTCTCACCCTATACGGTGAAGTACAGCGGTCAGACGAAGCTCAGCGTAGTGCTGAAAGAGCAGACCACCGACATTCAGGAGGTGGTGGTCACGGCGCGCACCAACATCAACGCCATCGACCTGCGTGGTAAGGCGGGCGTGGTGGAGAACGTGGATATGAAGCGCGTGGAGGCCAAGCCGATGATTGATTTCGCCCTGTCGCTGCAAGGACAGATTCCCGGACTGGTGGTGACCAATACGGGTGAGCTGGGTGCTGAACCGCAGATACGCATCCGCGGCAACTCGTCGCTGCGCAAGGGCAACAGTACCAACGAGCCGCTCTACGTACTGGACGGACAGGTCATCAGCTCGGACGTGTTCTACAACCTCAACCCTACCGACATCAAGAGCATCAAAGTGCTGAAAGACGCCGCCGCCTGTGCCCTCTATGGCGTGAAGGCTGCCAATGGCGTGCTGGAGATTGCCTCGCAGCGCGGCTATCAGGGACGCCCCACCATCTCCTACTCTACCAACATCGGCATCACCACGCGTGGCCGCCGTGGCATCAAGATGATGCACTCGGCCGAGAAGCTGGAGCTGGAACGGCTGCTGCAAAACCCCGAGACGCCCGGCTACCGATACAGTGCCGACTACTATAACCGCTACTATGCCGACGCGCCCAACCTGTCGCAGCTCATCAGCGACGGCGAGGCCCTGCTCGACTCGCTGCGCGGCATCAACACCGACTGGTTCGACCAGCTGCTGCGCACCAACGTCTACCACCGCCACTCGCTCAGCATCAAGGGCGGCAGCGGCGGAACGGCCTACTATATTTCGGGCAACTACTCCTATCAAGGCGGACGCATCGAGGGCAACAGCAAGCAGCGGATGGGACTGCGGATGAATCTGGACCAGCGCATCGGCAGCATCGGCTATCTGATGCTGAGCGTAGACGGCGGCTACGCCAAGACGAAGACACCCAACGGAACCAGCTCGAGCCCCACGTCGCTGGTCTACGAGCTGAATCCCTATGAGCAGCGCACGGGGCGGCTGTGGTCCTACCCCGGCCAGACGTACGACGACCTGATGCATCAGTACAGCGGCGAATCCAGCTCGAAGTCGGCCGGTGCCAGTGCCAGCCTGACACTCAACCCGCTGAAGGGACTCGACATCGCTGCCGTGGTGGGCATCGACTTCCTGCTCGACGAAGGCACGCAGTTCACCCCCTCGACCGCCTACTCCGAGACCCACAGCGGCATACCCGAGCTGGCACGCGGCATCTACACCAAGTCGAAGGGCACCACGACCAACATCACCAGCAACATACGCGTCACCTACAACCATACATTCGGCGAGAAGCACGACCTGACCGTAGGCGGCAATATGGACTACTACCGCACCGACACGGACAACGAGCTGATGCGCGGCTACGGCGTAGGCACCATCAACTCGGCCGCCGCCATCAACCAGTCGCTCAGCGGCACGCGCCAGCCCTACGTCAGTGCACCACGCGACAAGATGGCGCAGATAGGCTTCGGCGGCGTGGTGGGCTATACCTACGACAATACCTACGACCTGTATGCCACGCTGAAGGCCGACGCCTCATCGGTGCTGCCCAGCGACAAGCGGTGGAACACGGCGTGGGCCGTAGGCATCGGCTGGACCCCGTCGAACTATGCCCTGCTGAAGGACAACCGCTGGCTGACCCACCTCAACCTGAAGGCCAGCTACGGCCAGACGGCCAACCTCAACGGCGTCAGCGTGTCGCAGACGGTGGCCAGCTTCCAGTATGCCACGTCGAGCTACGAGAACCATCGCCCGCTGGACTTCGTCACGCTCTATAACAAAGACCTCGTACCCGAGCAGAACATATCGACGGACCTCGGCATCAGCATCGAACTGCTGAAACGCTTCACCGTCGACATCAACTGGTATAACCGCAAGACCAAGCAGGCCCTGCTCGACGTGCCCATCCCTACCAGCACGGGCTACACCACGCTGAAACGCAACATCGGCGTGTTGCAGAACCGCGGCATCGAGCTGGGACTCAACGCCAAACTGATTGACGGCTACGACTGGCGGTGGAGCATCGGTACCACGATGGCCTATAACGAGAACAAAGTGCTCGACCTCTACTACACCGACCGTATCTACACTTACGAGGAGGCCCTCGTGCCCGACTACGAGATAGGCAAGTCGTACGATATGCTCTACGGCCCCGTTTCGCTCGGCATCAACCCAATGACGGGCTATCCCGTGTTCCTCGACGGCAACGGTGAGGAGAAGCAGGCCACCGAGCCGCTCACAAAGGACGACGTGGTGGCACTGGGCCACCTGACGCCGCCTTATACCGGCACCATCAGTATGAATCTGGGCTATAAGTCGCTCGACTTCGACGTAGACTTCTACTACGTCCACGGCGGCATTCAGCGCTATAACTACAGCTACGTACGCAACCGCGACACGGCCCTCAAGAACGCCGTGGCCGGCCAGACCGACAAGATGTGGTTCCAGCGCGGCGACGAGTACAAGACCTACTGGACGCCCTTCTATACCTCGGCCACGGCCGAGGAGAACATTGCCCTTTATCCCAACTCGCGCACGGTGGGCAAGAGCGACTACCTGAAGCTGTCGATGGTGTCGCTGCGCTACCGGCTGCCCTCGGCGTGGACGCAGCGCCACCTGCCCTTTGTGCAGTATTGCACGCTGGGCTTGCAGGGCAGCAACCTCTACACGTGGACCAGCTACGACGAGAGCGACCCCGAGAGCGGACAGCTGGCCGGTACCACACAGCCCGTTTTCACGTTTAACCTGAGCATCACCTTCTGACGCATTATGAGACTGAGACCTGTCATCACACGATACCTCGCGAGCCTGCTGCTGGTCACGGCCAGCTCCTGCTCCATCAATATTCCGCCGCCCGACCTTTACAGCGACCCCGATGCCATCACCACGGTGCAGTCGGCCCGCTCGCTGCTCACGTCGTGCTATCTGCTCTATCCCCACTACGAGTACGAGCTGTCGATGCTGGGCAACGACTTCTGCCCCACATCGCTCTCGGGCAAGAACGTAGACCTGCAGAACCTGTACAACTGGCAGGACAAAGACATCAGCAAGCTGGCCACCGACGTATGGCTGGCCTACTACAACACGATTGCCAGCTGCGACGTGCTGACCGAACGCCTGCCCAATGTAGTGGCAGCAGACGGAACGGACGACGCGGCCGAGGTGGCTGCCATCACGGCTGAGGTCAAGACGCTGAAAGCCCTGTGCTACCTACAACTGCTGCGGCTCTACGCCCCCGCCTACGACGAGGGAGCCGAGGCCGACGGCATCGTCATCAAGTCGCAGGTGGGACTGGAGTTCCCGGCCCGCTCGTCGGTGGCGGTATGCACCGACTTCATCCGCTCACTGCTCACCGAAGCGGCAGCGACAGCCAATGCGCCGAGCCAGAACGGATGGCTCTCGCAGCACGCAGCCGTCTATCTGCTGGCGGAGCTGGAGCTCTATGCCGGCAACTGGACAGCAGCACTGGCCTATGCGCAGCAGCTCTTGGAAGCGGCGCCGGCTACGGCACTTACAGCTCAGGGCTATGCCCGCCTGTGGGAACCGGCCTCGTTCGAGGGAAGGCTCTTTGCCTTCAACACCGCCACGACCTACTATGCCGGCATTGAGTTCGACGCGGCCGAAGGCGACTACTTCGCCCTCAACCCCGCCCTGCTGCTAAGCGATGGCGATGCCCGCAAGCCGCTGAACGAATACCCGATGGAGATGGCCGGTGCCACGCGTAGCCTGCTGGGCAAGTACAACCGCTGCAACAAGCTGGGGCAGACCATTGCCTACATCGACCAGCTGCGTTATGCAGGGGCACTCTTCATTGCCGCCGAGACACTGGCACGCACTGGACAGGAAGCCGAGGCACGCCAGCTGGTCAACGACTATCTGTCGGCAATGGGAGCCACTCCCATCGATGCCCACGTCAGCGGCACAGCCCTGACGGAGGCCATCCTGCAGGAAAAGGCGAAGGAGTTTGCCGGCGAGGGCACCAACTGGTTCGACCTCAAGCGCACCCACACCGCCCTGCCACGGCTGAACCGCTGGGGGGTGGCGACAGCCAGTACGGTCAAGCCCGACGACTACCGCTGGTCGTGGCCCATCCCGTCGGCCGAATACAAGTACAACGAAGCCGTCACGCAGAACGACGGATGGCCCATCAACCGATAATATCAACAAAATCATAACAGTATAATTTTAAAAAAGACGTAACAATGAAAAAAATGATGATGGCCCTGCTGGGCCTGCTGTCGCTCACGTTCGTAGCGTGTGGCGACGACGAAACGGACAAGACACCGCAAATCAAAAACTATGTAGAACTGTCGAAAGAGAGCAAGACCCTCTACGACAACGACACCGAGGGCGTGGAGCTGACGCTGACGCTGGCCTATGCGCCCGAGCAGGACGTCACCTTCGGGCTGGCACTCGACGGCGATGCTGCCGGTGCCTTCGAGCTCAGTCCTAATACGGTGACCATCGCCAAAGGCAGCAAGACGGCCACGGCCAAGCTGCGCGCCACGGGAGCTATTCTGGCAGAGAACGAGGCCCTGACGGTCAAGATTGCCTCGTGCACCGACGACAACATCCGCACCGATGCCACCCTCGCCGTCCTCGGACAGCCTGCCGTTCAGGTGGCCGACCTGACAGCCGACCAGCTGAAGCTGGTGGCCACGTGGATCGAGAAGTACGGCGTCGACGTGCGCCCGCTGCTCGGTATGCTTGACGTGGAGACCGTAGTGACCTTCAACACGGAGGATAAGGACTATTACAACAACGGCGAGGAGACGAAGACGCTGAAAGGCCAGACCGCCTTCACGCTGAGCGACAAAGCCACCGAAGACCACATCGTGCTCAAGATGACCAGCAACCCGATGGGCGTACAGGAGTTCTTCTACGAGATGCTGATGGCCCAGTCCACTAAGGACGAGGAATACTGGGTGTACTCACCCTATAACCTGCCGATGCTCGACGCCATCAATTACAACGAGGAGACGGAGACCTTCTCGATGGAGCTCGACGAGCTGGAACTCGACCCCGCCACGATGACCTTCAGCTTCACGAAGCCCTATGCCGACGACTACACGGAGTGGGATGCCTGCATCGACTACACCTACCACTACACGGCGTGGGAGCGCTTGCAGCAGGCTGCGGCCGAGGGTAAGACCATCCTCGTAGACAACGGCGATGCCGGCACAGAAGAGGTGGCACTGAGCGATGCCATTGAGACAGGAGCCACGCTCAACCCCTTCTACTACCTGACCCTTTCCGACATCTCCGCAGACCAGTGGGGCAGTGAGCCGTCGCTCTTCGTCGAGCCGTCCAGCTCGCTCAGCCTCGCCGACGGCAAGCTGACGTTCCGCTTTGCTTGGGACTTCCTGCTCAGCAGCGGCTATCAGCAAATCAATGTCACCTACGCGCTGAACAAATAGAAACGGCCGGATGCGACGATTATTCGCCCTATGGATAGCCCTCGCTGCTATCCTGTGTACGGCCAGTGCACAACAGATAGCTCTTCCACCGGGTTCGGTGGAAGGCTATTTGCGTAATGGGCTGCACTATATCATCAAGCCCAACGCGCTGCCACGCCACACGGCTGAGTTCCGGCTGGTGATGCGCGTCGGCTCGCTGATGGAGACCGACGAGCAGCTGGGCGGCGCCCACTTCCTCGAGCACCTCGCGTTTGCGGGGATGCACCAGTTTCCCGGCAATGCAATGGTCGACTACTTTGAGCGACAGGGGATGAAGTTCGGTCGCGACATCAATGCCTTCACCGGTTTCGACCGCACCATCTACTGGTTTACCGTCCCCACCTTCGGCGATGCCGCAGCCGTGATGGACACCACACTGCAAGTGGTGCGTGGTCTGCTGACCGACATCACGTTCGACGAGCAACGCACGCTGAAGGAGCGGGGCGTCATCATCGAAGAGCTGCGCAGCTACGACGTCCAAGACCCTTTCTACGCACTGAAGATAGGCAACGGCCGCTATGCCAGCCGAATGCCACTGGGCAGCGAGGCCGACATCCAGCGCATTGACCGCCGCCGGCTGATAGACTTCTACCAGCAGTGGTACGCGCCGCAGTTTGCCACGCTCATCGTGGTGGGCGACGTCGATGCCACGACGATGGCCGAAGCCATTGAGCAGCGGCTGGCTTCAGTGCCTGTCCGCGGGGCTTCGCGCCTGCCGCGCTACCCGCTCAGCTATGCCAAAGGGGCGCAGCTGATGGAGGTGGACGACTCCATCGATGCCTCGTCACGGCTGGAACTGATGATTCCGCACCGGACGACCGTTGGCAGCACCATAGCGACGACCGTAGAGAAGCGGCGCGACGAGCTGCTGGTGCAGTGCCTCAGCGAGCGACTGAGCCGGCGCGGCATTCCCTGCACCGTCAGCGACCAATGGTATCTGGCCGACCAAAACCACTTCGTGCTCGCATTCAGCGGGGCCCATAAGGACTCGCTGACAGCCTACATAGCACGGACGGCGGCCGAGATGAAGCAACTGGCGGCCGACGGCCCCGGCCGCGAGGAGCTGAACCGACAGATACAACGGCTCAACAGCCGCCAGCACTGCGACACGTTGCAGGCCCTGTCGGAGAAGTGGTGCGACGACCTGATAGACGGTGTCGTCGCCGGCGACCGCTACATCCACCGTATGGACGAGCTGATGGCCGTCAAGCGCGGGCTGGCACAGACCACTCCCCGCCATCTGCAGCGGCGCGCCCGGGCCCTGCTGCACGCAATGAAGCACCACCTGCTCATCGCCTATACCAACAACCACGGGGCAGCAGAGCGGCTGACCGAGGCAGAGGTGGAGCTGGCGTGGGAGCAGGGAAAGGCGGCCGACGCCCATCCCTTCACGGCGACCGAGCCCGTAGCGACCGACGACGACCAGCCGCGCTACCCCGTCCCGCCCGTCTTGGCTGCCCATCACGCCTACATCGACTCCGTCGCTGTCAGCGCACGGCGGTCGTACACGGAGCTGGGCGTCTCTGAGGTAGTGCTGCGCAACGGCGTCCGCCTGCTCTTCCGCCCCACCCTCGACGACGAGGCACGGCTGCAGCTGATGGCACTGGGACGCGGCGGTACGGCCCACCTCGACGACGATGCCTACTACCGGCTGAAGGATGCCGTGGCCTACCTCGATATGGGAGGCCTCGCCACCGTCGATGCCGACACGCTGATGGAGGTGATGGGCCAGCGGCAAGTGTCGCTGAACGTGGGACTGGAAGACCACTGGCACGAGCTGATGGCGACGGCCGACGTGGCCGATGCACAGCTGCTGATGAATCTGGCCTACGAGAAGATGCACCACCCACGGCGCAGCTACGAGGACTTCGACGAGACGAAGGCCAGTGAGCTGGCCGCGTGGGGACAGGAGACACTGCTGGCACGGATGATGCGGCGCGACGCCTCGCGGCTGCTCAACAACCGTGCCGACTCGCTGCTGGGCAACACCGAGAGCCACCGCCGACCGATGCGGCGCAGCGACTTGGAGGCAGCCGACCTCGACGAGATGGGACGCTACTACCACCAGTTGTTCACCGACCCCGAAGGACTGACGCTGCTCTTCACGGGTCCCTTCGCGCTGCAAGAGATTGAGCCGATGGCCATCGGCACCTTTGCACGGATGCAGCGCCCCGACTCGGCACTGACCATCGCCGACCAACGCTTCGTCCCCACAGCCAGCTATGAGGAGCGGTTCGACAACGACAACCCCTCGCAGACCATCCTCAACTTCATCTTTGCCGGCAACTACGAGCCGTCGCTGCAGACCACGCTGACGTTCAAGCTGATGCGCGACCTCCTGCAGCAACGGATGCTGCAAGTGCTGCGCGAACAGCTGAACATCGTCTACTCGCCCTATTCCGACCTGTATTACAGCGGACTGCCACAGCGCACCTACTACTTCTGGCTGACGACCAGCGTGAAGAACGAGAACAGCGAGCAGCTGCAACAGGCACTGCGCGCACTGATAGCCGACTTGCAACAGCATCCCGTCAGTACGGCGGAGCTGGAGAAGATGAAACGCTCGTTCCTCGTCACCAAGAGCCGCCAGCTGAGCGACGTGGCACCCACCGAATGGAAGAACACGCTGACTGGCCTGCTGAAGAACGGCGAGTCGCTCACCGACTTCGACCGCTACGAGCAGGTGCTCGGACAGATTACGCCCGAGCGCGTGAGACAGGCGTTCTGCGACTATATCGACACTGACCACTTTATATTAATGTATCAAGCAAAATGAAACAAAGAAACTTTCTGACGGCACTGCTGCTGACGCTCGCCCTGAGCGTCGGTGCCCAGCAGCCCGAGGCCTACCGCCTCTACGACGCGCAGGGCCGCCCCGCCGACTATCAGCAGATGGTGGCCGACTTGGCCCAGCAGGATGTCGTCTTCGTCGGCGAGATGCACAACTGTGCCATCACCCACTGGCTGGAGCTGCGCCTGCTGCACGCGCTCTATGCCGCCAACGGCAACGCGATGGCCGTCGGGATGGAGATGTTCGAGGCCGACAACCAGCTCATCGTCGACGAGTATCTGGACGGCGTCATCACCGCAGAGCGCTTCGAGGCCGAGGCGCGCCTGTGGCCCAACTACCCGACCGACTATGCGCCCCTCGTCGACTTTGTGCGTGAGCACGGCCTGCGGCTGCTGGCCACCAACGTGCCGCGCCGCTATGCCAACACCGTGAAGAACCACGGCATACAGTATCTCGACTCGCTCTCGGCGGCTGCCAAGCAGTATCTGCCGCCGCTGCCCATCACCATTCAGGCTAACGAACAGGCCACGGCTGCCTTCGGGATGATGGCGATGATGGGCCGCTCGTCCAACCCCGAGTGGATGGCACAGGCGCAGGCACTGAAGGACGCCACGATGGCGTGGAACATCGCCCAGTGCAAGCAGCCCAAAGTGCTCCACTACAACGGGGCCTACCACACCGACTCGGGCGAGGGCATCATCACCTACCTGCGCCAGTACAAGCCGGGCGTGCGGCTGAAGACGGTCTATGCCGTCAAGCAGGAAGACATCACCCAACTGGAAGCCGACTATCTGGGACGCGCCGACTATTACATCTGCGTGCCCGAGGATATGGCTACCTCATACTGAACAACCCTAAAAACAGAACATAACAATGAAACAACGAATCCTGATGCTTGCCCTATTGCTGGCAAGCCTGACGACCGCCACGGCCAAGACGGCACTGGTGGTCATTGCCCACGGCTCGCCAATGGAGCAGTGGCGCACCCCCGTGCTCAACATCGAACAGCAGCTGCGAACGGCGATGAGCGACGTGAAAGAAATAGGCTACATCCGCGTGGCGATGATGGAGTTTACCGAGCCGACCATCGCCACCGTGGTGGCTGAGTGCGAGACGCAGGGCGTAGACACCATCTTCGCCATCCCGCTCTTCATCGCCCCCTCGGGCCACTCGGAAGTCGACATTCCCAACATCATCGGCCATAAGTACGACCCGCAGGTCGTGGCCGAGCTGACCGAGGAGCAGACGCGCTTTGTCCACTCGCGGCTGCCCATCATCCTCGGTCCCACGCTGAGCTACGACGACTTTCTCGAGAAGACGATGCTGGCCCGCGTGCGCGAGATGTCGACCCGTCCGAACGACGAGGCCGTGCTCTTCGTCAGCCACGGCGACCGCCAGTTTGTGGGCTACTGGAGCCAGAAGATGTACCAGATCTGCGACTACGTAAAGGCGAACACGGGTATTGCCGTGGCCGACTTCAAGTTTGTGGCAATGGGCTATAAGATGGTGCGCGAGATGATACCCGCACTGCAGACCATCTCGCAGCAGAAGAAACGCATCCTCGTGCAGGGCGTCTATCTCACGTCCAGTGCCCGCGAGATGGCCGATATGCTGGATATGGAGGCCGAGCAGCACCAGCAGATAGCCGACCCGGAGCTGCAGGTGGTCTACAGCGATAAGGGCATCCTGCCCGCCGCGTCGGCCGAAGTGTGCCAGTGGATCAGGCAGCGCACGCTGGAGTGGCTGCATCGCTAAGCCGCCGCCTCAGTAAATTCTCGCGAAGATTTTCCAAATTCTCGCGAGAATTCTGAAAATTCTCGCGAGAATTTCTCCGCACCCCGGCCACGGCTGCCTACCAAAAGCGCCGCAAGCTCTCATTGCAGAGGCTTGCGGCGCTTATTGTATCTCCCGCTGTTCCCGCTCCTCTTAGGAGGAGGGGGCGGGGAAGTGACGGACTTAGAAGTCCAGATGGTCGAGTGAGTCGTTGAAGTCCTTCGGCTCGTTGCGCTCAGCGGGGTCGTGATACTCCTCGTTGCGCTCGGGACGCGGACGGCGGTCGCCACGGTCACCACGGGGCTGACGGCGGTCGCCACGGTCGGGACGCGGACGGCGCTCACCACGGTCGCGGCGGGCGGGACGCTCCTGATAGTCGGCCGGCTTCTCGATAAGCACGCGATGGCTGAGCTTGTACTTGCCCGTCTTCGGGTCAATCTCGAGCAGCTTCACCTGAATGTGGTCGCCCTCTTTGATGCCAGCTTCCTCAACGGTCTCCAGACGCTTCCAGTCGATTTCCGAGATGTGGAGCAGTCCGTCCTTACCCGGCATAATCTCTACGAAGCAGCCATAAGGCATAATGGAACGGACCACACCGTCGTAGACCTCGCCCACCTCGGGGATGGCCACGATGGCACGAATCTTGGCGATGGCACCGTCGATGCTCTCCTTGTTAGGACCGCTGACCTGTACCTTACCAACGCCGTCAATCTCGTCGATGACGATGGTAGCACCCGTGTCTTCCTGCATCTGCTGGATAATCTTTCCACCCGGGCCGATGACGGCACCGATAAACTCCTTCGGAATCTCGAAGGCCTCGATGCGCGGTACGTGCGGCTTCAGGTCGGGACGCGGCTCGGCAATGGTATCGGTCAGCTTCGAGAGGATGTGCTCACGGCCGGCCTTTGCCTGCATCAGTGCCTTCTCCAGAATCTCGAACGACAGACCGTCGCACTTGATGTCCATCTGGGTAGCGGTCAGACCGTCTTTCGTACCGGTGGTCTTGAAGTCCATATCGCCCAAGTGGTCCTCGTCGCCGAGGATGTCGCTCAGCACGGCATACTTGTCCTCACCGGGGTTCTTGATGAGTCCCATAGCGATACCGCTGACGGGCTTCTTCATCGGCACGCCGGCATCCATCAGTGCCAGTGTTCCGGCACATACGGTGGCCATCGACGAGGAGCCGTTGGACTCCAGAATCTGGCTGACCAGACGAACGGTATAGGGGAAGTCGGCAGGAATCATATCCTTCAGAGCGCGCCAAGCCAGATGGCCGTGGCCAATCTCGCGACGGCCCACGCCGCGCTGTGCCTTCGCCTCGCCCGTACAGAACGGGGGGAAGTTGTAGTGCAGCAGGAAGCGCATATAGCTCTTGTCCAGCACGTCGTCCACCATCTTCTCGTCGAGCTTGGTGCCCAGCGTACAGGTGGTGAGGCTCTGCGTCTCACCGCGGGTGAAGATAGAGCTTCCGTGAGGCATCGGCAGCGGACTCACCTCGCACCAGATGGGGCGAATCTCGTCGGTCTTGCGGCCGTCGAGGCGGATGCCCTCGTCGAGGATGCAACGGCGCATTGCGTCGCGCTCCACGTCGTGGTAGTAGCGGTCCATCATTGCATATTTCTCTTCCAGCTCATCCTCGGTCAGCTCGGTGTGAGCGGCGGTGTACTGCTCTTTGAAGTCGGCCAGAATCTGCTCGAAGGCTTCGGCACGGGCGTGCTTCTCCAGTGCCTGCTTCGTCACGTCGTAGGCTTTCTGATAGAGCTCCTTGCCCATCTGCTCGCGCAGGGCCTCGTCGTTCACTTCGTGGTCGTACTCGCGCTTGACGTCCTTGCCCAGCTCCTTCGACAGCTCTGCCTGCAGCTGGCACATCGGCTTGATGGCCTCCATAGCCACCTTCAGCGCGCCAATCATATCCTGCTCGGACACCTCTTTCATCTCGCCCTCAACCATCATAATGTTCTCGGCCGAGGCACCCACCATAATATCCATATCGGCCTCTTTCATCTGCTCGAGCGTGGGGTCTACGACGTACTCGCCGTTGACACGGGCCACGCGCACCTCGCTGATGGGGCATTCGAACGGAATATCTGAGCAAGCCAGAGCGGCTGAAGCGGCAAATCCGGCCAATGCATCGGGCTGGTCAACGCCATCGGCACTGAGCAGCATCACGTTGACAAACACTTCGGCGTGATAGTTAGAGGGGAACAGCGGGCGGAGCACACGGTCTACCAGACGGCTGGTAAGGATTTCGTTGTCACCCGGCTTGCCCTCGCGCTTGGTGAAACCGCCGGGGAAACGTCCGGCTGCGGCATACTGCTCGCGATAGTCAACCTGCAAAGGCATAAAATCTGTTCCGGGAACTGCATCTTTTGCGGCACAAACAGTGGCCAGAAGTACGGTGTTGTTCAGTCGGAGAACAACGCTTCCGTCGGCCTGCTTTGCCACTTTCCCGGTTTCAATCGTGATGGTTCTTCCATCAGGCAATTGAACACTTTTCGTAATTACGTTCATCTTAATATAAAAACATCTAATAATAAAAAATCGCGCAAAGATACCTAATTTATTGGGAATAAACGAATAAACGTGAATTATTTTTCGTTTTTTATGAAATCCACGGCCGGTTTACGCCCGTCGACCCCCGCTTTAGGTCCAGCTGCTGACGCTGCCGCGCCGCTCAATACACGCTGCCGTCGACACCGGTCGTGGGATACTTGTACCAGTCGCGGGCGTCGTTGCTGTCGGCCAGCCACGCCGCAAACGTGTTGGGCGTGCGGCAGTAGGCACCCCCAATCAGGTTGCCGCGCTTCTTGCCCATCGGCACGCCCTCGAGCGGATAGCGGAACCACGTGTAGGGAATGGCCAGTGCCCAGCTGTACTTGTCGATATAGTCCGACGAGTAGCCGCCCATATACTCCTTCAGCACCTGCCGCTGCTTGTAGGGGAAGGTATGTATCTCGCAGAACATTCCGTTGTAGTTGTTGATGATGAAGGGGTCGAGGTCGGCCAGCGTAAACTGGGCTGCGTTCCCCTCGTCGCGGAAGGTGATGAGATAGCTGACAGTCTGTGCACCGCGGGTGAAGCCGTCGGCCCGCCCGTCGCGCGAAGTATTAATGTATCCGCGCAAGGCGGCCCCCGTCTGGGTGGTGCGGCTGTAGAACACGGCGTGGGCATCGTCGAAGAGATTGATGACCGCCTCTCCGTTGCGTCCGCGCAACAGGATGTCGCGCTCCTCGATGAACATCCGGGGCACGCTGGTCTGCAGCTCGGGGAAGTTGCTGCCCGTAGTGGTGGTAATCTCCTTCACCGACTCGTAGCTGTAGCCGTCCAGATTGATGGCGGCCGCCAGCTGCTGCAGCGTGCCCACGGCCTCCAGCGTCACGTTCAGCCTGACGACGTGGGCATCGTCGGTGGGCTCTTTGTTGACGGTCAGCACAAGGTCGTTGTAGTCCCAGTCGCCGGGCTGCGGGAACTCGCTCTCGAAGCAGTAGAAGAAGGTCTGCTTCTGCGGGGCGTGCAGCGTGCCCGTGAGGTCCAGCAGCTCTCCACGGAAGTAGGCCGTCCGCTGCCCGCGCGCCACGGGAACCATTGCCAAATAGTGGCCGTCGGCGTCGAGAGCCACCAGATACATCGTCTCCTGCACCTGCGGGATGATGTAGTAGAGCATCACCGAGCGCCCCTCGCTGACGGCTGCGTCGGCCAGTATCTCGCACTCCGTGCTCTCATAGGGATTGGCCGTGAGCAGCTGCACGCGTGCAGTGCCGCTGACATCGGCCGTCACCTGCACGTAGCCCGTGATGGTCAACGTCCAGTTGTGGCTGCCCTCCACTTTGTCTACGGGCATCGAGTCGCTAATCAGCTGTTCGTACTCCGTCTTGTCGAAATAGTCTTTCTTACATCCTGCCAGTGCGACGGCCATTGCCAGTGCGGCCATCCATACGGTCTTGCTGCTTCTCATTCCTATGGTCTTTTTGGATTCTTGTATGTTGCGTTTGGGCGGTAAAATTACAAAAAATCAACGACAGAAGTACGAAATTCCTCATTTTTACGCCAGTTTTTGGCAGTTTTTTCATTTTTTAACAACCTCAGCGCACCATCTTATTGGATTAATTCGTACATTTGCAACGATTTTCAACTATTCAAACAAATAACATTAGACATTATGAAGTATCCGTATTTGATGAAAGGAGTGGCTGCCTTGGCTCTGGCTATGGCCGCAGCAGGCTGCTCGCACGAGACCAATCTGTACAACCCCAATCAGGTGGCACAGGACTTTACCAACAGTTTTGAGGACACGTTCGGCAACATTGCTGACGGACAGGACTGGCAGACCATTGCCAACGTAGAGGCCGACATCACCGTCAGCCTTGGCTATGCCAGCACCTACACCGTAGGCATCTATACCGAGAATCCGCTCAACGGCGGCACGTCGAGCCTGCTCGGCATCACCCAGATTGACGAGGGACGGCAGGGCAGCCTGCGGTTCACCGCACCGAAGGGCACCGAGAACTTCTACGTGGTGGCTTTCGACGAGAAAGGACGCGGCCTCGCCCAGCACTTTGGCCTCACCGACGGCAAGCTCGTCGCCAACCTCGGTGCCGCCTCGGCAGCTAAGGCACCCCGTCGCGCCGTGGAGGCCGGCAATGCCTATGCCAAGACCTTCAACGACTATCTGAACCCCACGTGGTCCGACAAGTTCTCGGTCTATACCATCAGTCTGGACGAGATGAAGAACTACACGCCCATCACCGAGGCCGACCTCGCCGTGCACTCCACGCTGAGCGACGGGGCACGCTATCCGTCAGGCGACTTCCACCACTACCGCATCCCTGCCGGAGTGGAGATTACCACGCCATTCCATATGAACGGTGTCGAGGGTACGGTCAATGATGCCGTGGTCTACATCGAGGGTAAGGCCACCTTCAACGGCAACACGCTCAACGGCGTGACGGTCGTCGTGGCTCCGGGTGGCGAGGTGGTGCTCAACGGCTACAACTATGCCAGCACTTCCGGCCGCTTCCTCGTGATGGACGGCGGTAAGATTACGGGCACTAAGGGGGCTACCTTCGACATCACCAACGGCGGCCCTTCCTACAATGCGGGAACCATCGAGTTCGACGGCAAGCTGAATCTTAACGGCTGCGACTTCTACAACAACGGCTCGGTGAAGGTGGACATCTATACGGGAACGTCGGACGGTTCGAAGACCACCAACTTCGGCACCATCGTCGCACGCACCAACCAAGAGGCTGCCGATGCCTACAACCAGCACGTCGTCAACGGCTGTTATATGAAGTTCACGGAGAACGCCGGCGTAGGCGGTATCACGCTGCTCAACAACAGCCGCCTCGACGTGGGCGGACAGCTGCTGATTACCGGCGGACAGAGCGGCACGCAGGCCAATGAGCTGGCTCACCAGAGCGAGATCAACGCCACGTCTATCTACTGGCAGAATGCCGTGCTGAACGGTCCTGCGGGCGACGGCACCTTTGCCATCATCAAGACCACCAAGTCGCTCATCAGCCACGCTAACGACATCAATGTATACAATAACGTGTACTTCGATATGAACCAAGAGGAGTTCTATAGCTATCAGAACGTGAAGGAAGACCTCAGCAACCTTTGGGGCAACGCCCACCACATCATCGGCGGCGGCACCGTAGACCCGAGCAGCGAATGGGCACAGTGGGCCGAGTATTGGTGCAAGGCTCCCATCCGCCTGTGGGTCAATGAAGAGACGGCTCCCGAGAGCATCAAGATTCTGGCCAGCGAGTGCACGGGCAACGGCTACAACAGCGACGGTAACCCGGGTCAGCCCATCCCCACACCTTCGGTCAACTACTCCATCGCCTTCGAGGACCTCGGTTCAATCGGCGACTTCGACTTCAACGACGTAGTCCTCTACGTGGCACACAACACCAACACCAATAAGGCTACGGTGAGCTTTGTGGCTGCCGGCGGTATCCTGCCCGTACAGGTGAAGTACGACGGAACGGTGCTCTTCACCAAGACCGACGGCATTATGACCAACACCCGCGGTAAGGGTAGCGTCATCGCTACGGCCGAGGTGGATATGACCAACGCCGCCACCGACCTGCTGAAGTTCAGCATCGTGGTGACCAGCACCAACAGCCAGTCTACCGAGATTACATCGGCAGCTGCCGTGGGCGAGGCTCCGATGGCACTCATCATCCCCGGCAACTGGGCTTGGCCTATCGAGAAGACCAGCATCAAGCAGGCCTATCCCGACTTCGCTACGTGGGTAAAGAACGAGACCAACACCACGTGGTACAACAATCCCACGGCTGAATACGTGGTACGCTAAGTAAGACTCATCAAATACTTACATATTTATCAACAAAATGCTAACTCAGAAGAGGGGCACTGCGGGATGCAGCGCCCCTCTTTGCATTCCCGGCGACTGCGAATTTTGACACATTTACTGCACTTTTTGATATATTCAACGCTTTTTAACACATTTTAAAGGGATGCGGGATGCAATGGAATTATTATTTTTTTAACTTTGCAGCCGAAAAATCTATGACGTAAGAAGTACATTATTAGCATTTTTAATTATAAAACGAACGATATGAAGAAACAGTATTTGATGAATGGAGTGGCTGCCTTGGCACTGGCTTTTGCCGCAGCAAGCTGCTCGCACGAGACCAACCTGTACAACCCCAATCAGGTGGCACAGGACTTTACCAACAGTTTTGAGGACACGTTCGGCAACATTGCTGACGGACAGGACTGGCAGACCCTCACCAACGTGGAGGCCGACGTCACTGTTAACCTCAACTATGCCGATACCTACACCATCGGTATCTACGACCAGAACCCGCTCAACGGTGCTTCGGCCAGCCTGCTCGGCATCACGCAGACGAAGGAAGGCCAGACGGCTCAGCTCAATTTCACGGCTCCGAAGGGCACCAACAACTTCTTTGTAGTAGCTTTCGACGAGAAGGGTCGCGCCATCTCGCAGGGTGTATCGCTCACCGACGGCAAGCTCGTTGCCAATCTGGGCACCGCAGCATCGGCCGCTAAGGCTCCGCGCCGCGCCACCGAGGCTGGCAATCCTTACGCCAAAACGCTGAACGACTATCTGAACCCTGTCTATGTAAAGGTCAACGATTGGGACCAGTTCCCCGAGGTCAAGCAGATTACTGTTGACCAAATGAAGGCCTATGGCACTTTCACCGATACCGACATTGAAAGCAACAGTACGCTGACCAACGGCACTTGGGTGTGGGATGCCTCAAAAAACCAGAGTGTTCTTACCTATAACATTGCTGATGGCAAGCACTTCCGTGTGGCTGCTGGCACCGAGATTACGAAAGTATTCCACGTCAACGGCGACCAGAACTACACGAACGATGTCGTCATCTACGTAGAGGGTAAAATGCACTTGAATGGCAACACGCTCAACGGTCCGACCATCGTTGTAGCCCCGGGCGGTGAGGTTATCATCGACGGAAATACCAATATGAGCAACTCTGGCCGCATCATCGTGATGGACGGCGGTAAGATTACGGGTGCTAAAGGCGTTGCCTACAACATCAACAATGGCGGATGGAGCTACAATGCCGGCACCATTGAGTTCGACGGTGAGTTGAATGTCAACGGCTCGAATTTCTATAATAACGGTAATGTTAAGGTCGACTTGCTCCGCAACACTGCTGGTGGCACGTTCACCAACTTCGGCACTATCGAGGCTCGTACCAACACTGGCGCAGGCGACACTTACAACAGCACCATCGTCAACGGCTGCTATATGAAATTCACCGAGGATGCCGGTATCGGCTGCCTGACGCTGCTCGAAAACAGCCGTCTGGACGTCGGTGGCAAAGCTGAGTTTGCCAACAATGCCGACAACAAGAAGAACTATCTGGGTGCCAGCAGTGAGATTAACGTAGGCACGCTTTATGTCAACACTACCGAATTCTTCGGACCGGAGAATACCAGCGACTTCGCCATCATCAAAGCAGAAAAGATTCAATTTGCGGCCGACATCCTGATTAATGAGGACTACAACAACCACTATCAGAATTCGGAGGAAGGTGACCTCAAGTGGGTTTGGATGTATGGTAAGGTGAACAATCGTGGTACCATCTACCTCGACTGGGACAATACGCAGATTGTTGCTAACAAATACGAGGATGTATATAAATGCATTCTTGCTGCAAACTACAGCTACGTCAACGAGGCTAATGCTCCTGAGAGCATCAAGATTCTGGCCAGCGAGTGCACGGGCGACGGCTACAACAGCGACGGTAACCCGGGTCAGCCCATCCCCACGCCTTCGGTCAACTACTCCATCGCCTTCGAGGACCTCGGTTCAATCGGCGACTTCGACTTCAACGACGTAGTCCTCTACGTGGCACACAATGCCAACACCAATAAGGCTACGGTGAACTTTGTGGCTGCCGGCGGTATCCTGCCCGTACAGGTGAAGTACGACGGAACGGTGCTCTTCACCAAGAACGACGGCATTATGACCAACACCCGCGGTAAGGGCAACGTCATCGCTACGGCCGAGGTGGATATGACCAACGCCGCCACCGACCTGCGGAAGTTCAGCATCGTGGTGACCAGCACCAACAGCCAGTCTACCGAGATTACATCGGCAG
>JAFUZD010000125.1 GCA_017476785.1 Prevotella sp.
GAAGAAGCAGGTCGACGCTGCGCGCAAGAACGCAGAGGCACTGTCGAAGAAAGCCCTGTGGAGTGAGTTTATCAAATACTACTTCGAGGCCTATGACATAGCCCTGAGCCGTGCGGCGCAGCGCGTGAAAGAGTTGAAACTGAAATAAACAAAATATACGTTATTATATACTTAAGTTATGAAAATTAAAGCTGATTATGCCAATGCTCCCCTTTGGAAGGAGCTGACTGTAAAATCAAGTCTTCCCGAACAGCTGAAATGTTTGGATGAAATTGCCCACAATATGTGGTGGGTATGGAACTACGAGGCCCGCGACCTGTTCCGCGACCTCGACCCTGAACTCTATCACGAGGTGAAGCACAACCCCGTGCTGCTGCTCGAGCGTCTGAGCTTTGCCCGTAAGGAGGAGATTGTGAAGGATAAGGCGCTGATGAAGCGCGTGAAGGGCGTTTATGATTTGTTCCGCAGCTATATGGACGTAAAACCGGATGCCAAGCGTCCTTCTGTGGCTTACTTCTGTATGGAATATGGTATCCACTCGGCCCTGAAGATTTACTCAGGCGGTCTGGGAATGCTCGCCGGTGACTATGTAAAGGAGGCCAGTGACTCGAATGTAGATATGTGTGCCGTCGGTTTCCTCTATCGCTTTGGCTATTTCACGCAGTCGCTCTCAATGGACGGCCAGCAGATTGCCAAGTATGAGGCGCAGAACTTCAATGCACTGCCCATTGAGCGCGAGCTTGATAAGGATGGCAATCCGCTCGTTATCGATGTGCCTTACACTAACTATCAGGTTCACGCCTATGTGTGGCGTGTCAACGTGGGACGTGTGAAGCTGTATCTGCTTGATACCGACAACGATATGAACTCTGAGTTCGATAAACCCATTACTCACTCGCTCTATGGCGGCGACTGGGAGAACCGCCTGAAGCAGGAGATTCTGCTCGGTATCGGTGGTATGCTGCTGCTGAAGAAACTGGGTATCAAGAAAGATGTATATCACTGCAACGAGGGTCACGCAGCCCTGTGCAACTTGCAGCGTCTGTGCGACTATATCGATGAAGGCCTGACATTCAATCAGGCACTCGAGCTGGTTCGCGCCAGCGGTCTCTACACGGTGCACACGCCGGTGCCGGCTGGCCACGACTATTTCGACGAGGGGCTCTTCGGCAAGTATATGGGCGGCTATGCAGCCAAGCTCGGTATCTCGTGGGACGAGTTCATCGGAATGGGACGTACCAATCCCGACGACCACAGCGAGAAATTCTGTATGTCGACCTTTGCCTGCAATACCTGTCAGGAGGTCAATGGCGTTTCCAAGCTCCACGGATGGGTCAGCCAGCAGATGTTTGCACCCATCTGGAACGGCTATTTCCCCGAGGAGAACCACGTGGGCTACGTCACCAACGGTGTTCACTTCCCCACTTGGGCTGCTACGGAGTGGCGTCGCGTCTATGCCAAGTATTTCGACGAGAAGTTTATGAGCGACCAGTCGAACGAGAAGATCTGGGAGGCCATCTACAATACGCCCGACGAGGAAGTATGGGCAACGCATATGGCACTGAAGCAGAAACTCGTAGACTATATCCGCACGCAGTTCCGCGACACGTGGCTGCGCAATCAGGGCGATCCCTCGCGCGTGCTCTCACTGCTCGAGCGTATCAACCCCAATGCGCTGATTATCGGCTTCTGCCGTCGTTTTGCAACCTACAAGCGTGCACACCTGCTGTTCACCGACCTTGACCGCCTGTCTAAGATTGTCAACGACCCCGAGCATCCCGTTCAGTTCCTCTTTGCCGGCAAGGCTCACCCGCCGACGGTGCCGGTCAGGGACTCATCAAGAAGATTTACGAGATTTCGCAGCGGCCCGAGTTCCTCGGCAAGATTATCTTCCTCGAGGACTACGACTTCCTGCTGGCTCGTCGTCTGGTCAGCGGTGTGGACATCTGGATGAACACGCCGACACGTCCGCTCGAGGCTTCGGGTACCAGTGGCGAGAAGGCCGAGATGAATGGTGTGGTCAACCTCAGCGTGCTCGACGGTTGGTGGCTTGAGGGCTATCGCGAAGGTGCCGGATGGGCACTCACCGAGAAGCGTACCTACCAGAATCAGGGCTATCAGGATCA
>JAFUZD010000012.1 GCA_017476785.1 Prevotella sp.
AAGGAGAACCAGCAGTTGAAGGCTATGCTCAGCGGCAATGATAATGCTACGATGGCGAAGTTGAAGGCACAGGTGGTGGAAGCCGAGGAACTGCTGACGCTGGCCACTCCCCGCATCCTGACGAGCAAGGTGGCTGGCGCACCAAGTGCTGCCAACATCCCCGGCAACTGGGATGAAGAGACGATGGGCGTGTGGTATGGCTGTCCGCGATTTGTCGGTCAGCGGTATATCGACCAGGCATCCAAGAAGGTGTACGAGGCCGTGACGCTCACCAACTCGACAGCCGACTGGGTGGCACTGAATTAAGTTGATAGTTAATAGTGAATAGAGAATAGTTATGGATAATATCAAGAATTTCAATTCCGAGGCTGCCTACTATGCCGAGGGAATGCCCACGACGGAGAGCCGCGTGAGCCATATAGACGAGACCAACGAGCCGAAGTTTGACGGTGTGAATGTGCTGACGGAACACCCCCGCTTTGGCGATGCCATCTACAAGGACAGTGACGGAGGCAAGCACGCCATCTGTCAGGACACCTACAATGCCTCGCTCGTCAGCAGCGGGTGGGTGTACGAGGGCGTGTTCCTTGGCTACTACAAGGATGGCCGCTGGCGCGTGTTCAAGGGTAACTACAGCAGTCTGCCGTTGTTGAAGTATGCCGACGTGGTGCAGTTCCGCGTCGCAGTGCCTGCGGAGACGGGCACGCTGACGCTCGGCGCACAGTTCATCACGGCGGGTACGACCGACACCATCAGCGTGGAGTACACCGAGGGTATGACGCTTGGCACGGCAGAGAACACCTACGAGCAGAACGACACCACACTCTGCGGGCGCATCAACACCGCACTGGCCAACCTCAGCGGCATCACCGGCGACTGGTGGGCCTACGTGAACGGCAGCGGCGAGGTAATCCTGCAGCGCGACACGTGGACGGACTCTCGTCAGCACACTTGTTCGGGCGCGCTGACACACATCACTTGGGGCGATATGCCGGCAAACAGCAGCTACCGCAAGGCGAACGGCCAGAGCACCAGCTATCGCGGACTGATGAACATCACGGGAGCAGCCGCCTATTGGGCTACCTCGTCCACCCGCGAACTCTCGGCCAACGTAGCCGTACACAGCGAGGCAGGTAATACCGACCCGATGAAGAAGACAGACTTCTTTAATTCGGAGTATGCCGCCGACCTGCGTGCCTACTACAAGACCTATGAGAACTACCTGCGTGGCGAGTTCGGCATCCTCTCCAGTCAGAAGACGGGTGCTTTCGCTTTGCCTGACGGTGAATACCTCACGCAGAAGTATGGTCCGATGATGGCACCCACCAAGAGCGGTGGCATAAAGGCAAAGTTCCCGTCGCTGAACTGGGCCTACTTGCAGGGCGGCCACCTGTGGGATGTTACCGAAGGAGTGCTGATGATGGAGGATGATAACCTCAACACCATCAACGCTACGCAGCGCAAGGCTGGTAAGGTAACACTTGCTAGCTCCACGTACCGTTGGTTTGCCCAGAGGTACAACGTGAACGCCGCTTGGTTTTTCAACGGCACCAACAGGTACTTGTACATCATCATCGTCTACAGCACGTATCAGGTGGGGGCGGTCACGCTTTTGTAAATAAATAATAATTAGGTCTCGGATTGTGCCGTAAGGCCAATCCGAGCCTATCAAAAAGAGAGAAAAGAAAATGGATTATTCTCAGTTCAGAGATTACGGCGAGTACCTCGAATACTGTTACGAGGAAGCAGCCGACAGAGCACAGAAAGAATATGAGCAACAGAACAAGAAGCAACAAGGCCAAGAGAGATAAGGGCTCGATACTGGCAGACGTGAAGAACCTGCTCTTTGTGCTCCATCCGGCACTGCAGCACATGCCGAAGATAGAGCGCATAGAGGGTGCGCCCTGCGAAATGAAGCGGGCGTGCTACGACCTGATTCGCCACTTCACGAAGGCTATGGAGTGCCCGGAGGTGCGCCTACAGAACATTCACGCGATGTTTGGCGACTTCGGCACCCTGCTTGCGGCCTTTGAGCTCTGTATTCAGTTCGGTCTGCTCACCGACTCGGAGAAACTGAGGATAGCCATTCAGCTTGAGAGGATAGAGGAAGGCATACGTAAGTGGCGCAACAGCACGCGGTCGCCTAAGAGTCAGGAGCAGCGGACGGTCACGGGCACAGAGCCCGCAGAGGTCGCTGTCGGTATTGATTAGGTAAAAGGGAGTGCCACTATCATTCTTGCTTAGGCAAGCGTCTTGGCATACAAAGCCGGGCGTATAGTATTCAGACCAGCGCACTCCGACCACTCCACGAACCGTTGGTTTG
>JAFUZD010000126.1 GCA_017476785.1 Prevotella sp.
ACAGTCGCGCCTCAATTTTTTCCGCAATCACTTGCATTTGCCTGAAAAATGTAGTATCTTTGCAGGCGATAAACCATAAAAAACAACAAAAAACCTTACGACAATGGACAAACAGAACCTAAGCCTGTTTCGGCAGAAGGCCGAAACCTATCTCGTGTGCTACAACGACAAGTGCCCGCACTGTGACCAATGCCTGCGCCGCCTGCTGGCCGCCCACGTGCCCGCCACGCGCCGCCTCGTGGAGAGCGTCAATCCCGCCTATGCCGACAGCCGTGCCGACGTGTGCGAATATTACCGCCCGGCCGACCCCGTGGTGATGCACAGTGGCCTGACCCACTTCTACGACGACATCCCCGAGGCCGTTGCCCACCGCATTCGCACGATGCTCCGCAGCGAATTCGGCAACTCCGTCTACTACCGTCTGCGCAACGGCCAGCTGCCCATCACGCCCGCCGTCCGCCAGCGCATCGCCGCCATCTGTCGCCACAACGGCTGGACGGGCACGCTCTTGTTCGACGGCGAGACCATAGGCTACGTCTGGTAGCCGTCCGCCGTCGCCGCCGGCATCCTGCCCTTTGGGGCTCTGCAGCACTGCTGCGGAGCCCCTTTTCTTTGCTCCATAGCGTTCGAAGCAGTGCTTCCGAGGCTGGGGAGCGTTGCTCCGCGGCCTTCGGAGCAAGACGCCCCGGCCTCGGGAGCAACGCTCCGCAGCCTCCGGAACACTGGCGGATGCTTCACTTTTTCGCCTTTTTGCATTCGTAATTCATATTAATTTCCTATTTTTGCAGCGTAAAAGCCAAAAACAATCTAAGATGAAACAGTTACTGACGCTACTCTTTGCATTCCTGCTGGCTGTCCCCACGCTTGGGCAAATCAGGATGCCACCGTGCCCCACTTGCGGCAAGAAAGTCAACCTCTGTCCCTACCACGGCAAGCATCCGGCTCCGAAACCCCAATCGAAACCCACAGCCAAGCCCAAGCCGAAACCGAAGCCGCAACCTCAGGCAGTCCTTACACCGCTTCCCGACGAGACCATTACCGTCAATGGCGTCAGTTTTGTAATGAAGGGCGTGCAGGGCGGTACGTTCCAGATGGGTTCCAACGAGAGTGAGGCTGACAGCGGTGAGAAGCCTGTGCATCAGGTGACGGTGTCGTCGTTCCGCATCGGCCAGACGGAGGTGACACAGGAGCTGTGGCAGGCTGTGATGGGAGCGAATCCGTCGTATTTCAAGGGCAACCGCCGCCCCGTGGAAAAGGTGAGCTGGAACGATTGTCAGGATTTCATCCGCGAGCTGAACCGTCTGACGGGTCGTCGCTTCCGCCTACCCACAGAGGCTGAGTGGGAGTATGCAGCCTGTGGTGGTAACCGGAGCAGTGGCAGCAAGTATTCGGGCTCGTTTTCGGTAGACAATGTGGCTTGGTATACGAGCAACAGCGGCAATCAGACACACGAGGTAGGTACGAAGCAGCCAAACGAGCTGGGCTTGTATGATATGTCGGGCAATGTATGGGAATGGTGCAATGATTGGTATGGCTCTTATGGCAGCACATCCAAGACGAACCCTGCCGGTCCTTCATCGGGCTCTGACCGCGTGTTCCGTGGTGGCGGTTGGGGCAGCAACGCGCGGGGCTGCTGCGTTTCGATTCGGGGCGACTGGAAGCCCGACGGCCGCAGCCGCGACCTCGGCTTGCGCCTCGCCCTTTAGAAACCTCACCCCATACCCCTCTCCAATCGAAGAGGGGCTTTTTGATGCCTGCGCTTTCTCCTCGCGCTCCATATCTCCGTGGCTTCGCCTCCTGCTGCTTTCGGGCTTCTTTGCCGCCGCACCTATAAAAAATCTTAAAAATGTTTGGTGGGACGGGATTTTATTCGTACCTTTGCATCCGCTAAAGTGGGTATTGCGCTGGCCTCTGTGCTAACAATACGCTGAAAAAGAACAACTTAACCTTCTGCTGAGAAGAAGTGGGCGTTTCTTTTTAAGTGTGTTTTTGGGCTGTAGCAAGCGTGGTAGCACTTAAAAAGAAACAGAATATATTCAAAACTATTATTTAATTTTTAAACTGAAATGCCAGGATTAATTGGAAAAAAAATCGGAATGACTTCCGTTTTCAGTGCCGACGGTAAGAATGTGCCGTGCACTGTTATCGAAGCTGGTCCTTGTGTCGTTACGCAGGTAAAGACCGTTGAGAAAGACGGTTACACTGCCCTTCAGTTGGCTTACGGTGAGAAGAAGGAGAAGACCACCACGAAGCCTATGCTGGGCGTGTTCAAGAAGGCTGGTACGACGCCGAAGGCCCACT
>JAFUZD010000127.1 GCA_017476785.1 Prevotella sp.
GTCTTAGCATAGTAGTTCTTGCCTGCGGTGGCGATGAGCGCCTTCTGCAGACCGGTCACCTTCACGTCCTTAATGGTCACGTTGTCGGCCTCGGTCCAGCCCTCTGCGGGAGCCTGCAGCGAAACGAGTGCGCCGGTCAGCGTGCTGGCATCGATGGTGGCACCGTCGGCACCGTTGATGGCGATGTTCTTGCTGGCGCTGAGCGAACCGCTGGCGGTGTAGGCACCGTTGGCAGCGAGGTTGATGGTGATGTCGCCCACGAGGTTGCCGTCATTCACGATGGGGTCGGCAGCATTGTCGAGCTCGGTGAAGAGGTCGGCACCCGTAGCCGGATTCAGCGTCACGGGGATCAGCTTCGGAGCGCGCGTGATGGTGATGGGCTGGAACTGCGCATTGTCGTTGTAGCGGCTGATGACACCAAAGATGTCATAGGTCTCACCGTCCACGGGGTCGTCAATGTCGATGTTGAACTGGTTGTAGCCAGCAACGTCTGCACCACCTTTCGAGATGGTAAAGTTCTTGCCCGAACCCTTTGCGTAGGTCACGCCCTTCAGCGTCACCACTTGGTTGGCGTTGTCTACGGTTACGGCGGCCAGCTCAACAGTGGGATAGGTTACGGTTGCGATAGCATCGTCGGTAGCAGCCAGTACCTCGCTGGGCACAACCTCGAACAGCTTGCTGTATAAGCTCACCTTTCCTTTCCAGTTGGCCGCTATGGTCTGGCCAGCTTCGGTCAGTGTGGCGATGTTGGCCTCTGGGTTGCCATAAATCAGCGTGCTCTTATTCTCGGCATCCTTTACGAAAAGGTGCTTCGTGGTGGGCTTGGCCACTACGGTCAGCTTGCCGGTGTAGAGGAATTCCGTGTTGTTCTCCAGTGCGGTCAGCTCAGCCACGGTGGCAACCGATGCGCCGGCGGTGAAGGTCTTCGAGGCAACCGAGCTCTGGGCGCTGCCCTTAATGGCGATGGCCTTCACGGTCGTGGTGGCAGTGAGGTCGAACGGAGCGGTGTACTTCGTGCTTGCAGCCGTCGGGTCGTTGCCGTCGGTGGTGTAGTAGATGTCAGCGCCGTCGGTCTCAGTAGCCAGCGTGACGGTGGTCGAGCCGAAGAACGTGGTCTCACCCGAGATGGTGGGCTTGGCAATACCGTCGGCAGCAGCCTTCTTGTAAATCTTGATGGCCTCAATCTGTGTGTTGTGGCTACTTGTTACCACCAACTTGTAGATAGTTCCTGCGGCCTGCTTGTCAGCGGCAATCTCGTAGGTGTTGGTAACGGCGTTGGCACCTGTTGTCTCGGTGCTCACGGCAGCATCGCCTACATAGATGTTCTGCTTCACGGCACCAGAGGCACCGCTGTGGCCGACTACCTCAATCTTCTCCACGGCGAAGCTGAATGCGGGCAGCTCCAGATAGGAGTCTTTCTTGCCCAGAATCAGATAGCCGCCATTCTGCTTGTAGTTCGTGGTGGCGTAGAGCTTAATGGTCTGTCCGTCGTAGGTGAAGGACTGCTCTGCCGTGTTGGTTCCCGAAGTCGGGATACCCCACTTGCTTCCAGAGGTGTCGCTGAAGTCCAGCGTAACCTCCTGTGCGCTTACTCCGCTCACGAATGCGAGCAAGAGTGCTAATAAAGCGTAGAATTTCTTCATAGATGTTTGTTTTTAGTTAGTAAATATGATTTGTTTATAATATGCCGCAAAGATACGAAAAGTTTTTTAAACAGCCAAAGAATGAGGCCGGAATTTGCGGGGCATTTCTGTTATGCGATAGGGCGCAACTCGACAGCCAGTCCCATTGCAGCGGCTATGCGATAGAGGGTAGATACGGTGGGGATGGTCAGGCCGCGCTCTATACGCGACACATAACCTTTGTTGGCTCCGATTCTGTCGGCCAGTTCCTGTTGGGTCAGGCCGGCATTCTTTCTTGCGTCGAGCAAGATCTGTGCATTGTATTCCTCCCACGCTTTGTCTTCTGCTGCTTTTCTGCTGGCAGAGCCTTTGGGGCCGAACTCGCGTTCCAGTTCAGCACTGACGTCGTAGATGTGGTTATTTTCTTCCATTTAGGTATTCCTCCTTCAGTTTTATGGCTTTATTAATTTCTTGCTTAGGTGCTTTCTGCGTCTTTTTGGTATAGCAGTTGAACAGCACGACAATGGTATTCCCGTCGTATATAAAAAAGATTCGGAACTCTTTGTTGCTGTGGGTCACGCGGAATTCATAGAGCCCGTCGCGGATATAGCTGATATAGTGGCGGGGTATCCTGTCCTCGGTCTCGAACAGCAAGAGGGCGCGTTTTATTTTCCCGCGTTCTTGCTCGGAGAGCTTCTGCATAAAGTCCCTGAAATAGTTCTTATAGGCAATGATTCGTCTCATTGGGTGCAAAGTTACGAAAAGTTGTATAACTGTGCAACTATTTTGGTGAAAAAACGTGCGTCATCTGGTGCATATTTGCTGGCAAAGAGACCAAGCGTTCACTGTGGTGGCCCCGTGTTGTGGCGTTGTCGTCGGCTTGGGAGAAGTGTTGTGTTGGCTTGGGAGTGATGCTCCGGAGGCTTGGGAGCGTTGCTCCGGAGGCTGCGGAGTGATGCTCCCGAGGCTCCGGAGCATCGCTTCGAGGGCTGGGGAAACTTATCGTCTTTTGGAAAGCATCTCCTCAAGTGTCTCTTTTAGCTTTGGAAGCTCGTCTTCAATTACCGATACGACAATGTCTTCGTCAATACTTGCATACTCGTGCGAGATGATGTTACGCATATCATAGATGGCTTTCCACGGAATGGCTGGATACTCTTCCAAGATATTGCTGCTTTCTTTCATCAGTTTGCCTACGTGCTCGCCGATGACTTGCAGCCGCATCACACACGCATTGAAGGCCATCACACGATGGGGAGAGACCATAAAATCGTGTAGTGTAGTCATTCCCTTGCTCCATTCTTGAATGAGTGCTATGGACTCCAGAACCTCCTGTATGCGGCTTTCCAGATTGTGCTTAGACATATATGGCATCGTTCTGAATGTTTGACTTGAATAAGGGGCGCAACGTGTCGCGGAACCGAACGACGTCGACGTCTGCACCGGCAAACAGGTTTTTCAACGCCTCGCGCAGGTCGTACATCAGACTCAGCGAGGGCTTCTGCACCTCCACGACAATATCAATATCACTGTCTTCGGTGTTCTCTTGGCGCGCTACGGAGCCAAAGATGCCGAGCTTAGTGATACCATATCGGCTGCCAAAAGCATCTTTGTAGGCAGCCAGCTTTTCTGTGCAGTCTTGGAGTGTCAGCATTCTACTGTTGTTGTCGCTGCAAATATAGAGATAATATTTTGTCCCTGCAAATTTTCAACATAAAAAACGCTCCAACCCCCGGGAAC
>JAFUZD010000013.1 GCA_017476785.1 Prevotella sp.
CGCAAGGGCAAGCAGGGCGGCGCCTGGATGACGGAGTACCAGGGGCAGTGCATCGACCGCAAAGGCGAGAACGTGCGGCCGCACGTCTCGGTGGTGATGAACCTCACCAAGCCGACGGCCGACAAACCCGCCCTGCTGACGCTCGGCGAGGTGGAGACGTTCCTCCACGAGTTCGGCCACTCGCTGCACGGGATGTTTGCCAACACGCGTTTCGAGAGCCTCTCGGGCACCAACGTGTGGTGGGACTTCGTGGAGTTGCCGTCGCAGTTTATGGAGAACTACGCCGTGGAGAAGGAGTTCCTGCGCACCTTTGCCTTCCACTACCAGACGGGCGAGCCGCTGCCCGACGAGCTGATAGACCGCATCGTCAAGAGCCGCAACTTTATGGTGGCCTGCGGGTGTCTGCGGCAGGTGAGCTTCGGACTGCTCGATATGGCCTACTACACGCAGAAGGAGGCTTTCGACGAAGACCTCCTCGCCTTTGAGAAGCGGGCTTGGCAACGCGCCATAGTGACGCCCCAGCTGGACGACACGTGTATGACGGTGCAGTTCTCCCACATTATGGCGGGGGGCTATGCGGCGGGCTACTACAGCTATAAGTGGGCCGAGGTGCTCGACGCCGACGCCTTTGCCGTGTTCAAGCGCAGCGGCATCTTCAATCCCGAGACGGCTCAGCGCTTCCGCGACTGCATCCTGTCAAAAGGCGGAACGGAGCACCCGATGGAACTGTACAAACGATTTAAGGGCGGAGCGCCTACCATCGACGCCCTACTGAAGAGAAATGGAATCAAGAAACGAAAAGCAAAGTAAGCTGGACTTGCGCTATCTGCGTATGGCCCGCATCTGGGCCGAGAACAGCTACTGCCAGCGCCGCCAAGTGGGGGCACTGGTGGTGAAGGACAAGATGATCATCAGCGACGGCTACAACGGCACGCCCAGTGGGTTTGAGAACGTATGCGAAGACGAGCACAACGTCACCAAGCCCTACGTGCTCCACGCCGAGGCCAACGCCATCACCAAGCTGGCCCGCTCGAGCAACAATAGCGACGGCGCCACCATCTATATCACGGCGTCGCCCTGCATCGAGTGTGCCAAGCTCATCATTCAGGCCGGCATCAAGCGCGTGGTCTACGGTGAGCAGTACCGGCTGACCGACGGCATCGACCTGCTGAAGCAAGCCGGAATAGAAGTGATATACCTAAACCCTGACGAACAATGAACCAGAAGAAGAGCAACCGCTTTATGCCGCTGATAATGGCACTGTGCGTAGTGGTGGGAATCATCATCGGCACATTTTATGCCAACCTGTTCAGAGGCCAGAGCCTGAACATCATCAACTCGAGCAGCAACAAGCTGAACAACCTGCTCAACATCATCAACGACCAGTACGTGGACACGGTGAACGTCAACGACCTCGTGGAGAAAGCCCTGCCGCAGATTATGGCCGAGCTGGACCCCCACAGCGTCTACATCTCGGCTAAGGATGCCCAGCTGGCGTTCGACGACCTGCACGGCTCGTTCTCGGGCGTAGGTATCGAGTTCACCATACGGCAGGACACCCTCCACGTGCAGAACGTCATCAGCAACGGACCGGCTGAGCGGGCGGGCGTCGTGGCGGGCGACAAGATTATCACCGTGGACGACAAGCCCTTCACCGGCAAGACGCTGACCAACGAGGAAGCGATGCACCGCCTGAAGGGAGAGAAAGGGACGAAGGTGAAGCTGGGCATACTGCGCTACGGCGAGACGAAGACGCGCACCGTCACCGTGACGCGCGGCGACATTCCCACCAAGAGCGTCACGGCCACCTATATGCTCGACGAGGAGACGGGCTACATACGCATCAAGAATTTCGGCGAACGGACCTATCCCGAGGTCATCATCGCACTGGCCAAGCTGTCGCAGGAGGGATTCAAGAACCTCACCATCGACCTGCGCGGCAATACGGGCGGCTACCTGAACTCGGCCGTAAACATTGCCAATGAGTTCCTGCCGAAGGGGCGCCTCATCGTCTACACCGAGGGGCGCAAGTCGCCGCGGCAAGAGTTCCGCAGCGACGGCCGTGGCTCGTATCAGCAGATTCCCATCGTGGTACTCATCGACGACAACTCGGCCTCGGCGGCTGAGATTCTTGCGGGAGCCATTCAGGACAACGACCGCGGCACCATCATCGGCCGCCGCTCGTTCGGCAAAGGACTGGTGCAGCAGCCTATCAACTTCCCCGACAAGTCGGTCATCAGGCTGACCTTTGCCCGCTACTACACGCCGTCGGGCCGCTGCATAAAGAGGCCCTACACACCGGGAGACGACAAAGGCTACGAGAGCGACCGTCTGAACCGCTTTGAGAACG
>JAFUZD010000128.1 GCA_017476785.1 Prevotella sp.
GCGAGCCGGGAACGGGAAAGACGGCCATCGTGGAGGGGCTGGCCCAGCGCATCGTGCGCGGCGACGTGCCGGAGAACCTGAAGGACAAGCAGCTGTTCTCGCTGGATATGGGCGCGCTGGTGGCCGGGGCGAAGTATAAGGGTGAGTTTGAGGAGAGGCTGAAGAGCGTCGTCAACGAGGTGACAAAGGCTGAGGGGCGCATCGTGCTCTTCATCGACGAGATTCACACGCTGGTGGGTGCCGGCGGCGGCGAGGGGGCAATGGATGCCGCCAACATCCTGAAGCCGGCGCTGGCGCGGGGCGAGCTACGGGCTATCGGTGCCACGACGCTGAACGAGTATCAGAAATACTTCGAGAAGGACAAAGCACTGGAACGCCGATTCCAGACGGTGATGGTGGACGAGCCCGACGAGCTGAGTGCCATCAGCATCCTGCGCGGACTGAAGGAGCGCTACGAGAACCACCACAGGGTGCGCATTCAGGACGAC
Source organism: Prevotella sp. (assembly GCA_017476785.1). Classification (GTDB taxonomy): domain Bacteria; phylum Bacteroidota; class Bacteroidia; order Bacteroidales; family Bacteroidaceae; genus Prevotella. Next base: position 489 of record JAFUZD010000128.1, read on the forward strand.
GCCTGCATCGCTGCCGTACAGCTGTCTGAGCGTTACATCAGCGAGCGGTTCTTGCCCGACAAAGCCATCGACCTGATGGACGAGGCGGCGGCCAAGCTAAGGATGGAGATGGACAGCGTGCCTGAGGAGCTGGACGAGATAATCCGGCGGCGGGCGCAGCTGGAGATAGAGCACGAGAGCATCAGAAGGGAAGAAGCCTCCCCTCGGGGAGGTTTGGAGGGGGCTTCCAAACTCACCCAGCTGGACAAAGAGATTGCCGAGCTGCGGGAGCAGGAGACGGCTATGCGCGCCCAGTGGGAGAGCGAGAAGGGGCTCTCGGACAAGTACCAGCAGGTGAAGGAGCGCATTGAGCAGCTGAAGTTCGAGGCGGAACGCGCCGAGCGCGAGGGCGACTACGGACGGGTGGCTGAGATTCGCTACGGGCTGCTGAAGCAGAAAGAGGCGGAGCTGAGCGACTTGCAGGCGCAGCAGAAGGCCTCGCCACGGGGTGGCGTGGAGGGGGCCGTCACGGCCGACGACATCGCCGAGGTGGTGAGCCGCTGGACGGGCATCCCCGTGACGCGGATGATGCAGAGCGAGCGCGACAAGCTGCTGCACTTGGAGGAGGAGCTGCACCGCCGTGTCATCGGACAGGACGAGGCCATCCGCGCCGTGAGCGACGCCGTGCGCCGCAGCCGTGCCGGCCTGCAGGACCCGAAGCGTCCCATCGCCTCGTTCATCTTCCTCGGCACCACGGGTGTGGGAAAGACGGAGCTGGCCAAGACGCTGGCAGCATATCTGTTCAACGACGAGCAGATGATGACGCGTATCGATATGAGCGAGTATCAGGAGAAGCACACCGTGAGCCGACTGATTGGCGCTCCTCCGGGCTACGTGGGCTACGACGAGGGCGGACAGCTGACGGAGGCCGTCAGGCGCAAGCCGTATCAGGTGCTGCTGTTCGACGAGATAGAGAAGGCGCATCCCGACGTGTTCAACATCCTGCTGCAGGTGCTCGATGACGGGCGGCTGACGGACAACAAAGGACGGACGGCCAACTTCAAGAACACCATCATCATTATGACCTCGAACGCTACGCGCGAACAGCTCTCGATGACGATGCGACCGGAGTTCCTGAACCGTATCGACGAGATCATTACGTTCCAACAGCTTACTAAGGAGCAGATTGCTGACGTGGTGCGCTTGCAGATGAAGCGTGTGAGCGATATGCTGGCTCCGCAGGGCATCACGCTGCAGGTCACGCCGCAGGGCATCGACTATCTGGCCGAGATGGGCTACGACCCTGAGTTCGGCGCACGTCCGGTGAAGCGTGCCATCCAGCACTACGTGCTCAACGACTTGTCGAAGCGCATTCTGGCCGACGAGGTGAGCCGCGACAAGCCCATCATCATCGATGACTTCGGCGACGGACTCATTTTCAGAAATTGAAAATTGATAATTGAAAATGGAGAATTATGATTACCTGATGCGCAGAATCAATCGCAGATACTGCCTCAGTGCTAATCATAATTCTCCATTCCTAATTCTCAATTCTCAATTCAGCTAATCATAATTCTCCATTCCTAATTCTCAATTCTCAATTAAAAGAGTTTTCCAACAAGTGTGTGGCCAGTGCATCGGCGGACTGGATGATGGATGCCAGCGGATAGGAGCCGCTGGCCTGCGAGATGTTCTCCTTTGCCTCAAAGCTCTGCATCGCCAGCTCCCACGCTCCCATATGCCAACGGATGGCTACTATCTCGTCGACCTCGAGCTTCAGACCGAGGCTGAGCAGCATAATGACCGACTTCTCACCGTGACCCACTGGCAGACGGCTGTAGTCGGTGTCGTACGTGTCGTACTGCTCCCAGCGGTTGTTCTCGTCGTCCTTACGCCACTTCTTGATGCGGCGGTAGATATTGGCCTTACACACGTCGTGGAGCAGCGCGGCGATGATGATGCTGTGCTGCGGCAGGCGTTCCTCAAGCTCGGGACGCATCGCGATGGCATCGGCACGGAGGCGCATTGCCACGCGATAGACATTGAGCGAATGCTCGAGCAGGCCGCCGTCGTAGTTAAGATGGCGCCGAACGGAAGCAGGTGCGCTGAAAAAGCCCACCTGCTCCAGATAAGTGATGACGCGCTCCATCCCCTGTCGGCCGGTGGACTGGAGCAAAGAGACAAATTCTTCTTTCGGTTCCATTGATATGGATTATTTCACAAACTTCTTTCCATTGCGGATGTAGATGCCCGGACGGAGCAACAGCGCATTGCTGCCTGCATAGCGGCCGTCGAGCGTATAGATGCGGCCGTCGGCCTGCGGCGCGCTGACGACAGAGCGGATGGCCGTGGGGTCTACGGGGTCTTCAGGGTCCTCAGGGTCGTCGGGCTCGTCAATCACGTCGCCCTCCTGATAGGCTACGGCTTTCACCTCGTCGAGGAAGAAACGGCCCTGACCGGTGAAGGTGAGCTGCACCGAGCCCGTACCGCTGAGCTTCACAGCAAAATCGGTCCAAGCCTGATCCGTCAGCGTGAACGTCGTCTTCGAGAGCGTAGCGTCGCCCGTGACGGAAAGCTGCAGGCTGGTGGCATCAGAACGCCACGGAGCAGCACGGAATGAGAGGGTGACGTCGCCGTCGATGTCGAAAGCGGGCGTGGTGGTCTCGCCGGGATAGATGGTGTTGCCGCTCTTACTGCCTACGGAAGCACACTCATTGGCACCGTAGATGTTGCCTGTCCACCCGGTATTGTCAGGAGACAGGCTGGCTACGCCGACCAGACTGCCACCCCACACATTACCATTGCCACCACGGCCGTTGCACCGATTGAACGACTCATAGAAGAAGCCGTCGAACGGCTCTACCGGCTCTACATAAGGCTCGGTAAGGGCAAACTTGAACGAAGCCAAGCCCCCACTATGGGCAATGTCGGAGATGGCGATATAGAACAGCTTGTCACCATAGCTGTTCGTATTGTAGAGCGTAGCCTGCGGCGTAGAGTGGATGGTCAGCGAGTCCTTATCACCATAGGGATAAAGGTCGCCGGCCAACTGATCGGCATAGCTGAGACCCGTATTGTTGTCGGCCGGAATGATGGTGCAGCGCTGATGGTCGTTGCTGACGCCATAGTAATTGATGTTAGAGTTGACGCGGTTCCACGACCATAGCGTCTCATCATAGTCAACGTGTGTGATAAGCACGCCATTGCCATACTGGCCGGCATCCCACTTGGTGCGCTGGCGGTTCTCGATGATGTAATACTCGTCGGAGTAGTTGTCGTTGTAGACGATGTAGGTGTTGCCGCCCTCGCTGAGTGCCTGAATGCCTGTCACCGTGATGGCTTCGGTCAGCTCGATGGGCTGCTGCCAGCCCACGAACATCTTGTCGTAGCCCGAATAGCCAGAAGGGATGAAGCCGTTGCCATTGTAGCTACCGGCATCCATCAAGCTCCATACAGCCATTCCGTAGTTGCCGCCATACTCCACATCGTACAGGTCGGGCAGGCCGAGGCAATGGGAATACTCGTGGCAGATGGTGCCGATACCGTCGATGATACCGCCGCCATTGAGCTCTGAGCCACAGGCATACGTGCTGACACGCACGCCGTCGAACTGAGCCCAGATGCTGGACATATGCGGCCAGATGGTATTCGCATCGCCACCGTCGGCCTCACCTTTACCGGCATAGACCACGAACACCTCTTCTACTTCTCCGTCGCCGTCCCAGTCGTACTGCGTGAAGTCAACGTCGTCATCGGCCAGCTGGCAGGCCTCGCGAATCATCTCGCTGGCTCGCTGGTCTTTGTTCCCACCGCTGTTGCGGCCATAATAAGAATAGGTGTGCGAGAGGGTATAGGGACCGAACACGTCGAATGTCAGGTCGAACAGCCCGTTGCTGTTGTCTATGAAGTAGTCGTGGACGCTTCCTACGAATCCGTTGTTGTCGGAATAACCGGTCGTATTGATGAACGCGTCGAAATAGTCGCGCGTATTCTCTTCCTGAAACGCCTTATCCTGATACTGCACCAGAATGATGATGCCCTTATGCGTTCCGGTGGTGAGTGCGGTGGGCTCACCTACCCTACGTGCCTGTCGTCCGCCGGCGCGACGCGGTGCCCACACCGCCTCCCGGCGCTCCATAGCCTGACGCTGCAGGGCAGCAAAGTCGGCTACCACATAACTCTCATTTTCCTCCATCACATAGCGGGTGCCGTCAGCTGCCTGCCAATAGCTCAGGAACTCGTCGCCACGAAGTTCCGCACGCACTTCGGTGCCATCAGCCAGCCGGATGGTCTTCCACTGTCCGGGCTTTGCCGGTATGGCAAGACACGCTACTGTCACTGCACAGAGTGCCAATGTGAAAAGCATTTTCTTCATTGTAGTCTTCGTTTTAAATAATAAATGTATTAATGTTGGTTTTTATTCTTATCTTATCACTTTAACCCGCTGCCCGCTGGTCTTGTCGTGCAGGATATAGAGCCCACGGGGACGGTCGGCGAGCCCGCTGAAGCGGGGCGCGGAGAATAGCAGACGGCCGCCGGAGTCGTAGACATCGACGGGATGACCCAGCAGGCGATGCGCATCGGACGTAATGGCACGCACCCCATCGCTGACGCTGCCGCCCCGAAACTTGAACGAGGCGAGGCCGTCGTCGCCCACCTTCATCTCTGTGACAGGCAGGCCGGGCTTGGTGCTGCCGCTCAGATTGGCCGTAAACCACTTCGCGGCGGGTATGGAATTGTCGGTCAGCGAGTCGTTCTCATTGTAAGGATAGGCCGCATTGCCATTGGTTCCGCCGGCATTGCTCACGATGCTGCGGTTGTTGGCTGCCACGATGCCCACCCGCAGATGGGACGCCGTGTTGTTGGGCGTGTTGTTCGTCCACGCCGACTCCAGATAGTCCACGTGCGTGACGAGCAGCCCGCTGCCGGGCAGCGAGGAATCCCAGCCAGCCAACTGACGGTTCTCAATGATGTAATACTCATTGGGATTGGCATCGTTGAAGAACCAGTAGGCATCGCCGCCATTGGCCTGCGTGTCCATCTGGTCGACGGTAAGCGGCTCGCTGAGCGTGACAGGCGTAGCCCACCCGATGCTAAAGCGTTCGAAGGCCGAGTGGTTGGGCGGGCACCAGCCATTGCCGTTGTAGCTGCCGATGTCCATCAGGTCCCACTGTCCCAGCACGTTTTTCGTCGTAGAGGTATTATACAAGTCTGGCAACCCGAAGCAATGAGAGAACTCGTGGCAGATGGTACCGATGCCCGTCAGCTGTTCGGAGCTGTTGAGCTCGTTGCTGCACGCATAGTCCATAATCTGCACGCCGTCGAAGCGCAGTGCCCAGTAGCCCCATCCACGCATATCGAAAGCGTGAGGCCACACATAACCGGGGTCTTTCCAGACGTCGTTGCTGCCGTGGCCGGCATAGAGCACATAGACCAAATCGGCCACTTTGTCGCCGTCCCAGTCGTAGTTATTGAAGTCCACTTGCGCGTCGACACCCTCACAGGCGGCCTTTATCATCTCGCCCACGTGGTCGCCCACACCCTCGGGGTCATCCTCCTTTGCACCATAATAGGTGGCGGCCTTAGGCAGCTGGACAGGCCCCACGACATCGAACGACAGGCGGAACCGGCCATCGCTCTGGTCGCGGAAGAAGTCGCTCACGCTGCCACGGGCTTTGTGCTGGCTATAGCCCTCCTCATTGACGATGGCAGTCCACTCGGCTTGCGCATCGGCACTGGTGAATTCAGTGTCACTGAACGAAACGAGGATAATCAGTCCACGGCGCTCGCCAGTGAAAGCCTCTGCCCGCCGCACCCGCGGGGTGTGGGGAGCCGAAAGCCGCGGAGCCTGCCGGCGCACTGTGCCCAGCTGGTACTCCGATGTGAGCACGGCATTTTCTGCCGCCGTGCGGGCAGTAGCTTCGTGAGCCCGGACACCCGTGGAGCGAAGGACTCCATCGGCAATACGGGCATAGCAGAAGTCGCCTCCGGCATCGCGCACCAGCAAGATGTCGTCGGTCGTCTTGAAATAGTGATGGAACTCGTCGCCGCACAGCATCACCTGCAGGGCAGTTCCGTCGTGCTGCGTAATGGTGCGCCACTCACGCTTGGCCGGTACGGCCATCAGCAGCGCCACCTGCAGCAACAGGATGAATAGTAGTTCGTTTCGCCTCATTTTGTTTTGTTTCATCCGATTGAGACGGCTCGCGCCATCAGTCTCCCGGATTCTCAGGGAAGATTCCCAAGAGAACCGTTGCAGTCCTCTTGAGAATCGAAAAGATAGATATCAGCAACTGCCCTGCTTACTTACAGCGGGGGCACCACGGTTTCAGCTGCTTGAAGAAGTCGTTGCCCTTATCGTCGACGAGGATGAAGGCAGGGAAGTCTTCTACGGTAATCTTCCAGATAGCCTCCATACCCAGCTCAGGATACTCGACACACTCAATGCTCTTGATGCTCGACTGCGACAACACGGCGGCCACGCCACCGATGGTGCCGAGATAGAAGCCGCCGTGCTTCTGGCAGGCATCGGTCACCTGCTGCGTGCGATTGCCTTTGGCTATCATCACGAGGCTGGCGCCATTGTCTTGGAACTCGTCCACATAGGGATCCATACGGTTGGCCGTGGTGGGGCCCATCGAGCCGCAGGGATAGCCCTCGGGCGTCTTGGCGGGACCGGCATAGAGGATGGGATAGTCCTTAAAGTATTGCGGCATTCCCTCGCCGGCATCCAGACGAGCCTTCAGCTTGGCGTGAGCAATGTCGCGTGCCACGATGATGGTACCTTTCAGGTTGACACGTGTGGACACGGGATACTTAGAGAGTTCGGCACGGACGGCATCGATACCGCGGTCGAGGTCAATCTCAATGCCCTTCGTGCCCTCGCCGGGCTGGCGCAATTCCTCGGGAATCAGCTCTGAGGGATTGGAGTCCATCTTCTCCAGCCAGATACCGTCGCGGTTGATCTTGGCTTTGATGTTGCGGTCGGCCGAGCAGCTGACGCCCATACCGATGGGACAGCTGGCACCGTGGCGCGGCAGGCGGATGACACGGATGTCGTGAGCCAGTGCCTTACCGCCGAACTGCGCACCGAGGCCAATCTTATGAGCCTCTTCGAGCAGCTTATTCTCCAAATCGATGTCGCGGAATGCGCGGCCGGTCTCGTCGCCCGTGGTGGGCAGGTTGTCGTAATACTTAATCGAAGCCAGCTTGACGGTGAGCAGATTCTTCTCAGCCGACGTGCCGCCGATGACGAATGCGATATGATACGGCGGGCAGGCAGCCGTTCCGAGGCTCTTCATCTTCTCCACGAGGAATGGCAGCAACGTGCCCTCGTTCTGGATGGTAGCCTTGGTCATCGGGTAGAAGTAGGTCTTGTTGGCCGAGCCACCACCCTTTGCCACCATCACGAAGCGATACTCAGCTCCCTCAGTAGCCTCGATGTCAATCTGGGCAGGCAGGTTGCAGCGGGTGTTCACCTCGTCGTACATATTCAGCGGTGCATTCTGCGAATAGCGCAGATTGTCCTGCGTAAAGGTATTGTAGACGCCGAGCGAGAGCGCCTCCTCGTCTTCAAAGCCCGTCCATATCTGCTGTCCCTTCTCGCCGTGGATGATGGCCGTGCCCGTGTCTTGGCAGAAGGGCAACACACCCTTAGCGGCCGTCTCGGCATTGCGCAGGAACTGCAAAGCCACGTACTTGTCGTTCTCCGAGGCCTCCGGGTCGTTCAGAATCTCGGCCACCTGCTCGTTGTGAGAGCGGCGCAGCATAAACTCAACGTCGTGGAAAGCCTGCTGGGCCAGCAGCGTCAGTGCCTCGCGCGACACTTTCACGATTTCCTTTCCTTCAAACTCGGCGGTCGTAACGCCCTCCTTTGTCAATAGTCTGTACTCTGTATCGTCCTTTCCTATCTGGAACATCGGCGCATACTTGAATTCTGGTGTTGTTGCCATTGTCGTAATTTGTATTTATTTAGGTTAGATTTCGTCCTTTACTTAACGTTCTTCTCTCGCAGCAGCGGTTCGCTGCTGCGAGAGAGGAAACGGATGGCGGCTTGCTTAATAGCCGAAGATTTCGTCGGTGGTCAGGCGTTTGATAGGAGCAATCTTCTCCAGAGCCTTAATGTCGAGATTCTCTTCGTCACCGAGGATCAGATACTTATAGGGCTTGCGGGCAGCACGCTGCTGCTCGAAGTCCACGAGGTTCTGCAGCGTCAGCGAAGGCAGCTTCTGATAGATGCGCTCGTTGACGTCGAAGTCGATGCCCTGCTTCTTTGCCCAGTAATAACGGTTGAGCACGCTGAACTTAGTGACGCGCCCACTCTCGAGGCTCTTGCCCAGACTCTGCTTGGCAATCTCGAAGGCAGCCTGACTCTGCGGAATGGTGTCGAGGATGCTGTTGAACGTGGTGATGCAGTCGGTCATCTTGTCGTTCTGACAGATAATATAGGTATAGAACTGGTCGGGTGTCTGAGGACGCGACGACGTACTGTAATAGGCTGCTGCACTGTAAGCCAGTCCGCGTGCCTCGCGCAACTCTTGGAATACGATGGCATTCATACTGCCGCCGAAGTATTCGTTGAAGAGCTCTATCTGCGCATCGTCCTCATAGTTACGCATCCGGCCTTCGTTGTTAATCTGCATCATATAGATGTTCTTGGCATCGTAGGGAGCCAGATAGATTTCGGTCTGCGGCGTCTGCTGCAGCTCGTAGCGCTTGCCCTCGGGCACGGGAGCCAGCTTCTTCGAGGTCTTATGAACCTTAGCCAGCAGCTTGTCCAGCTCGCCCTGCTTCATCGGGCCGTAGTACATCACGGTATGCTCAATGCCGCTCAGGTTCTTGAGCAGGCCCGTCAGGTGATCGGGGTTCATTGCCTCCAGCTCAGCATCGCTGCGAACGTTGCGAGTGGGATTGTAGGGACCGTACTGCACGTAGTTGCGAAGCGCGCTGAAGTTGCTGCGCTGGTTGCTCTTGGCCTCGTTGCGCGATTTGATCAGCAGCTTCACATACTGGTGGTACGAAGCGGTGTCGCCCTTCGCATTCTGCAGCAAGTCTTCCAGCAGTGACAGTGCAGCCGGCATATTCTCAGTCAGTCCGTTCAGGCTGACGGTGGTATAATAGCTGTTCACGTTGATAGAATAGTTGCAAGCCAGCTTGTAGAACTGCTGCTTAATCTGCGTCACCGTCTTGTCGGCCGTGCCGATGTAGTCCAGATAGTCGGCAGCATAGGCCAAATCCAGCTGGTCTTCCTCACCAAAGTCATACATAAACGTCAACTGGAACAGGCCGTCGTCGGTGTTCTGCTTGTAGAGCAGCGGCAGCTTCTTCTTGGTCTTCGAGACCGTCAGGTCCTTCTGGAAGTCGACGAAACGCGGCTGGATGGGCTTCACCTCCGAGTTGGCAATCTCGCTGAGGAATGCGCTCGACTGGTCGCGGTTAGTAGGAATGGCCGTAATCTGCGGCTTGTCAATCTTATGCAGTGTAGAGTCTACGCCCTGACGCTTGAACACGGTGACGTAGTTGTCGCCGAAGTGGCGGTTGGCAAAGTCGACAATCTGCTGCTTGGTCATCCGCGACTGGCGGTCAATCTGGTTTACGAACGAATCCCACTCCACATTGTTGATGAAGGCATCAACCATATAGTCGGCACGGTCATCGTTGCTATCCAACGACTTATAGAACGCGAGCTTCTTGTTGTTGATGACTGCAGGCAGCAAATCGTCAGAGAAGTCACCGCGCTTCAGCTTGTCGAACTCGCCCAAGATGAGCGTGCGCAGTTCCTCAAGCGACTGGCCCTCTTTGGGGCGTCCAAACACATAGAATGCCGAATAGTCTGTCAGTGCATAGCAACTGGCCGATACGCCCATCGTGAGCATCGTGTGCTCTAGGTCTACTTCAAACAGGCCAGCCTTTCCGTTGGCCAGCATATCCGAGATGACTTCCAGCGTGTCCACCTGTGCATCGTTACCGGCATTGAAGCGCCACAGCATCATCACATTCTCAGCCTCGAGACCTACCACCGTTGTATCAACGGGTGCCGTCAGCTGCTTCACGGGTGCATATTCCGGACGCGACAAGGTGGGGCTGGCCTTCCACGAGCCGAAGTAGCGGTCAATAATCTGGATGGTCTCATCGGGGTTGAAGTCGCCGGCGAGGATGATGGCCACGTTGTTGGGCACATAGTAGCGGTTGAAGTAGTTCTTGATGTTGACAATCGAAGGATTCTTCAGGTGCTCCTGCGTACCGATGGTGGTCTGCGTGCCATACGGATGACCGGGGAAGAGCTTGGCAAAGCCGGCATTGTACTCCTTACGGACGTCGCGAGCCAAGCCGATGTTATACTCCTCATAGACAGCCTCCAGCTCGGTGTGGAAGCCACGGATGACCATATTCTGGAAGCGGTCGGCCTGAATGCGGGCCCAGTTCTCAATCTCGTTCGACGGGATGTTCTCCACATAGCAGGTCACGTCGTTGCTGGTATAAGCATTCGTGCCCTCACTGCCAATGGCCGACATCAGCTTGTCATACTCATTCGGGATGAAATACTGGGCTGCTATCTGACTGACGCTGTCAATCTCGTGATAAGCCTGACGGCGCGCAGCCGAGTCGGTCAGCGTACGGTAATGCTCGAAGCGGCGCTCAATATCGTTGAGAAGCGGAGCCTCGGCCGTGGGGTTGTTCGTACCGAACTGCTTAGTGCCTTTGAACATCAGATGCTCCAGATAGTGAGCCAGTCCGGTGGTCTCGGCGGGGTCGTTGCGGCTACCGGTGCGCACGGCGATGTTAGCCTGCAAGCGCGGTTTTTCCGGATTCACCGAGAGATAGACTTTCAGACCGTTGTCCAGCGTGTAGATACGGGTATGCATCGGATCGCCCGGAACGGTCTTGTAAGTGTAGTTCTTTGTTTGTGCCTGTGCGCCCAGTCCTATCGACAGCAGGAGCGCAGCAACCATTGCTTTTAGTTTCATTTTTCCCATTAATCTATTAGTTAGTTTTCATAATCCACTTCGTGGTCAAGTTTGGAGACGAAGTCATCGAAGACTTCCTGCTCCACGTCGCCCATCGCAAACTCCTTCTCTGCATCCTTCCGAATCTCGGCAATCCACGCGCGGCGTGCCTTGATGTAGTCTTCGCGGATGCGCTCAATGGCCTGCGGCGTGAGCTCGCTCAGTCCGTAGTAGTCGAGAATCAAGCGATAGGTCCACGCCCACTGGTATTCGCGGTAGTAGTCGTTGATTCCGACAAAGCGGTCGAGGATATCCTGTATCGTGTCGATGTCGCCGTTCTTGATGTCGTCTACCAAGCGCTGCTCCTCACTGACGGGCAGCAGCAGTCCCGACAGGTCAGTCCACTCGCCCAGCCCGATGTCAGAAGTCGGTTTTCCGAGGAATCCTTCTTTCTGTGCACGCTTCAGCACGGCACCCATATAGATGCGCAGGGCAATGTCGTAATACTTAATGCCCTTACGCAGCGACGATGCGTTGATGATATACTCGTGGTAGTTGTAGGTCGACACGTTGTCGCCGCTGGCTTGGCGCAGTGCCTCCAGAATCTTCTTTCCCTGCACAATCTCGCCCACCGTGAACGGCGAGAGCCAGTCGAAGTTGATGATGCTCTTGCGCGAGCCGGCAGCACGCTTGTCGCGCTTCGGCCACTTCTTGATGTCGCGGTAGAGTCCCACGGTCGTGATGTTGCGACCGGGCACCAGATACATCGTCTCGCCGTAGGCAATGAGATAGGCAAACGGCAGGCAGCGCGTGTCGGGATGGTGCATCAGCTTGCCGAAGCAGACCGAGAAGGCACCGATGGTGGCGGGCATCAGCACATAGGCACCGCTGGCCGTCTTGGTGCCGCGCTCCAACGTGCCGAAGTGCATCGGCCCCATCTTGTAGGCGTGGTTGGAGAAGTTGGTGTTCGAACCGGCATTATAGAACGAGAACTGGCCGCCGATGAGCAACGAGCTCTTATGGTGCGACGCCGAGAACGGGCCGCAGAAAGCAGCGCAGGCCTCGCCGTTGGCCATATACGAATTGGCAAAGAATACGCTGGCCTCGGCCGTGAAGCCGTTGGTAATCTGGCAAGCCTCACCTACGAAACAGTCCTGCATCTTCACCGAGTTGGTGATGGAGCAGCCGTTGGAGATGATGGAGTTCTCGCAGATGACACCCGTCCCAATGTATACGCTGGCATCCTTAGAGCTGAGGATGGTGCAGTCGCTCAGCCGCGATGCGCCGCTGATTTCGCACTCGTCCTTAATGACCGTGTTGGTAATCTCTTTCGTGTTGATAATCTTCACGTTGTTGCCGATGGTGCCGCGTTCGGGAACGGTGAACTGAATCTCCTCGCGCACCAGCCGCTGCAATGCGTCTTTCAGCTGCTTGTCGCCGAAGTGCTTCACCATAAAGGCGGCCAGCTGACTGTTCAGGTCGTGGAACAAGATGAGGTTTCCGTCGCCCATCTCATTCAGCACCGATACGACGTGCCCCTCGCCATAGGTGGCACCTTCTATCGTCTCCATCGTGCAGATGTTCGATATGTAACAGTCGTTGCCGATGGTATAGTTGTTGATGTAATTGCCCACATTCTCTATCAGACAGTCATTGCCGATGACGACGTTGCGCAGCGTAGCATTGTTGATGCCTGCGTGCTTGACGAAGCCTTTGCTCACTTCCACCTGCTTGTCGAACGAACCGAGGCGGATATCGCCATAAAAGAGTACCCGATGAAAGGCATAAGGCTTGAAAGCCTCTGCCACTTCCACGCGGCTCCAGTCCTCAGCCCAGCAGCTGTTCGCTTCGAGGACGCCGATTTCTTCTTGTGTCAGTTGTCTATAATCCATAGTCGTGTTGTGTTTGGTGTTTCTATTCGGTAGTGTATAAAAAGTCATTATACGGATATTTCTGCACGTGCAGCTCGCGCACTTTCTGGTAGAGCACGGTGCGCAGCTCGTCGATGTTCTGCCGCTCGCGGGCCGAGATAAAGAGGCAGTTGTCCTGCATCTTGGCCATCCAAGTGCGCTTCAACTCGTCCAGCGTGACGTTCTCCTTCGTAGGCGGCGTCAGGTCGTCAGGCTCTTTCTCCACCCACGTGTAGGCATCTATCTTGTTGAACACGAGCATCATCGGCTTTTCAGCGCACCCGAGGTCGGCCAGCGTCTTCTCCACTACGGTAATCTGCTCCTCAAAGTCGGGATGCGAGATGTCCACTACGTGTACCAACAGGTCGGCCTCGCGCACCTCGTCGAGCGTCGACTTGAACGAGTCTACGAGGTCGGTGGGCAGCTTGCGGATGAATCCCACGGTGTCGGCCAGCAGGAAAGGCAGGTTGTCTATCACCATCTTGCGCACGGTCGTGTCGAGCGTGGCAAAGAGCTTGTTCTCTGCAAACACGTCGCTCTTGGCCAGCAGATTCATCATTGTCGACTTACCCACGTTGGTATAGCCCACCAGTGCCACCCGGATCAGCCGGCCGCGGTTCTTGCGCTGGGTGGTCTTCTGCCGGTCAATCTCCTGCAGACGCTGCTTCAGCAGGGTGATGCGCTGCAGGATGATGCGGCGGTCCATCTCGAGCTGCGTCTCACCCGGACCGCGCAGTCCCACGCTTCCCTTACCGCCGCCGCTGCCCGAGCCGCCGCCCTGACGCTCCAAGTGGGTCCACAGACGCTGCAGGCGAGGCAGCATATAGCGATGCTGCGCCAGCTCCACCTGCGTCTTAGCCTCAGCCGTCTGGGCACGCATAGCAAAGATGTCGAGGATGAGCGAGGTGCGATCCAGTATCTTCACTTTCAGCTCTGCCTCAATATTGCGTATCTGCTTGGCCGACAGCTCGTCGTCAAAGATGACCATTCCTACGGGCTGGGTCTCGCCCGTAGGGTCATCGTCGGCTGCCTCCTCGCATTGCTTGATATATTGCTTTATCTCTTCGAGCTTGCCTTTGCCCACATACGTCGTCTGACTGGGGCCGCCTACTTTCTGCGTAAAGCGCTTGACGGTGACGGCGCCTGCCGTATCGGCCAGAAACTCCAGCTCGTCCAGATATTCCTTCGTCTTA
>JAFUZD010000014.1 GCA_017476785.1 Prevotella sp.
ATGGGTCCTGCTGTAAACGAAAATGGCAAATGTGGGAGATATTGCCATCGCCAGATTATTGCTGAGTCCGTAGTAACCGATGCCCTCGTTGCGCCGGCTGGAGGGTACCACGTCGATGGCTACGGTAGAGTTGGCCACGGTCAGTGCCCCAAAGGGACCGCCGTGCAGGGTTCTTACGATGGTGAAAAGCAGCAACGTACTGGCAGCCAGATAGCCGGCAAAGAAGATGGCAAAGGCTGCATAGCAGACCATCAGTACGGTCTTGCGTGGGAACGAGTCGACGAAATAGCCGCTGAAAGGGCGACAAAGCAGTGCGGTAAGGGTATAGCCAGAGAGCACAAGCCCTATGACATCCTTCGTAGCACCGAATGTTTCACTCAGATAGAGTGGGAGCAACGGCGTCAGAAGATAAAAGGCGAAGAACAGCGCAAAGTTGGCTGTCATCACCTTAATGTAGTTGCGGTTCCACAGTCGTTCCATCAGTATTGGCGCAATGCCGAGAGCAGTTCGTTGTTCTCACTCTTCATTCCGATAGTGACGCGCAGGCAGTTGTGGCAGAGCTGGATGCGGTTGCGGTTGCGGACGATGATGCCCTTGTCCACGAGGAAGTCGTAGATAGCCTGTGCATCGGTCATCTTGGCAAGAAAGAAGTTGGCATCGGTGGGGTAGTCCTTCTCGCAGATAGGCAGTTCGCTGAATGCCTGCACCATCCGCGTGCGCTCAACGAGCAGCGTGCGCACCCACTTGTCTACCTCGAACGGGTCTTTCATTGCCTCGAGTGCCCGTTGCTGGGTGAGCAGATTGACATTGTAGGGATACTTCACCTTATTATATATCCCCACAATCTCCTTTGAGGCAAAAGCCATCCCCATTCGGATTGCTGCGCAGCCCCACGCCTTACTCATCGTCTGCAGCACGATGAGATTGGGGTGCGCGGCCAGCTCGGCTCGCATTGACTTCTGCCGGGAGAAGTCGCCGTATGCCTCGTCGACGATGACAATGCCGTCGAAGCCCTCCACCACGCGCAGCATCTCGTCGCGGTCGAAAGAGTTGCCTGTGGGGTTGTTGGGTGAGCAGAGCCATATCAGCTTGGTCTTCTCGTCGGTGGCGGCAAGAAGCCGGTCGGCAGAGAATTGGAACTGCTCGTCGAGCAGCACCGT
Source organism: Prevotella sp. (assembly GCA_017476785.1). GTDB lineage: Bacteria > Bacteroidota > Bacteroidia > Bacteroidales > Bacteroidaceae > Prevotella. The sequence goes on from JAFUZD010000014.1 coordinate 1,161, forward strand.
GCGATATTCTATGTCGTTGATGTCGGCACAGACGCGATACATCCCGTACGTCGGTTCGATAGCCACCACGTTATCGATGCCCGGCCGGGCAAAGCAGCGATAGGCCAAGTCAATGGCTTCGTCGCTTCCGTTGCCGACGAAGATGTTCTCTTCCGCAATGCCCTTCACTTTTGCAATGGCGGTCTTCAGCTCGCGCTGTAAGGGGTCAGGGTAGCGGTTGTACGGGCTGTTGTACGGATTCTCATTGGCATCCAGAAAAATGCGTGCTTCCTTTCCGCTGTACTCGTCGCGTGCACTGCTGTAAGGTGCCAGTGACCAGATGTTGGGGCGCACCAGCTCTTTCAAATCTTTCATAGGCTGTTGATTCTGATAGTCATTGCGTTCTTGTGAGCCTCCAGCTGTTCGTTGGCGGCCATTGTCTCCACGGCGGGGCCGATGTGCCGTATTCCTTCTTCGGTGAGATGCTGGAAGGTAATCTTGCGGCAGTAGCTGTCGAGGTTGACGCCGCTGTAAGCGGTGGCGTAGCCGTGGGTCGGCAGCGTGTGGTTGGTTCCGCTGGCATAGTCGCCGGCACTCTCGCAAGCATACTTCCCGAGAAACACGCTTCCCGCATTTACCACCTGCTCAGCCAGCTGTTCGTAGTCAGCGGTCTGTATAATCAGGTGTTCCGGTGCATAGGCGTTCGACAGGGCTATGGCTTCTTGCTTGTCGCCTACCAGTATCAGCTGGCTGTTCTCCAGCGTCTGGGCTGCAATGTCGCGGCGCGGCAGCAGTGCCAGTTGGCGCTCTATCTCGGCGGGAAGTGCGTCGATGAGCTTTTCAGAAGTGGTAATCAGTATCACCTGCGAGTCGGTGCCGTGTTCAGCTTGCGACAGCAGGTCGGCAGCCACAAAGGAGACGTCGGCCGTCTCGTCGGCAATGACGCATACTTCCGAAGGTCCAGCCGGCATATCGATGGCCACGTCGCTGAGGCTCACCTGCTGTTTGGCTGCCATTACGTATTGGTTGCCCGGGCCGAATATCTTGTAGACCTTTGGAACCGACTCCGTTCCGTAGGCCATTGCGCCGATAGCCTGTACGCCGCCCGCTTTGAATATCTTGTTCACACCAGCCACCCGTGCTGCCATCAGGATGGCCGGGTTCACCCGTCCCTCGCGGTCGGGTGGGGTACAGAGCACGATGTCTTGGCATCCGGCAATCTTTGCCGGCGTGGCCAGCATCAGCACCGTGGAGAACAGCGGAGCCGTGCCGCCGGGGATATAGAGCCCCACGCGCTCAATGGCAACGCTCTTCTGCCAGCACGTGACCCCCGGTTGCGTCGTAATGCGCTTGCCCTCGAACCGTTGTGCCTCGTGGAATACCTTTATATTATGGTGAGCCAGTCGCAGCGCCTCTTTCAGTTCTTGGCTGACCAGTGTCTCGGCCTCGCTGATTTCTGCTTCGCTTACAGCCAGCGACTGCAAGTCGGCGTGGTCGAACTTCCGTTCATATTCCTTCACCGCCTCGTCGCCTCTCGCCTTTACGTCGGCCAGCACGGCGGCTACCGTGGCGTTGAGCTGCGATGTGTCGAGGTGTGGACGCTGCGTAATTCGCGTCCATTCTGCCCGCTTTGGATATTTGACGATGTCCATTCTCTTACAGTATCATTTTTTCAATCGGCGTCACCAGAATGCCCTGTGCGCCCATTTCTTTCAGTTTGCCGATGATTTCCCAGAAGCGGCGTTGGTCCAGTACGGTGTGTACAGAGCACCACTCTTCGTCGGCCAGTGGGATGACCGTGGGACTCTTCAGTCCCGGCAGCACGTTGATGATTTCTTGCAGGCGGGCCTTTGGGGCATTCATCCGCACATACTTCTTGTCCTCGGCATCTTTCACCGCCTTAAAGCGGAAGAGCATCTGCTCCAAGATGTCGCGTTTCTCGCTGCTCAGCTGTCGGTTCCCTATGAGCAGTGCTTCGCTCTGCATCACCACCTCCACCTCGCGCAGGTTGTTGCTGATGAGCGTGGAGCCGCTGCTGACGATGTCGAAGATACCGTCGGCCAGCCCGATGCCCGGGCTGATTTCTACGCTGCCGGTAATGACGTGAATGTCGGCATTGATGTGGTGACTGTCCATAAAGCGGCGCAATATGTTGGGATAGCTGGTGGCAATCTTCTTGCCCTCAAACCATTCCGCACCCGTATAGTTAATCTCTTTGGGGATAGCGAGCGACAGCCTGCACTTCGAGAATCCGAGGCGTGTCACGATCTCGGCATCCTCTCCGCGCTCCACATATTCATTCTCGCCCACCACGCCGATGTCGGCCACGCCGCTGTCCACGCTCTGCGGAATGTCGTCGTCGCGCAGATAGAGCACTTCCAGCGGGAAGTTTGTCGCTCCCACCAGCAGGGTGCGTTTCGATGCACTCACTTTGATGTCTGCCTCGCTGAGCAGGTTCATCGTGTCGTCATACAGTCGGCCTTTCGACTGAACAGCAATTCTTAACATACTCTTCTTTTATAAAAAACACTGCAAAATTACGTATTTTCGGCCGAATCTGCAAGAAAATGATTACTTATGCATCCAAATTGCGTATGATTTGAAACGAAAGGGAATATATATACAGCTTTTGGCCCTTCTGCTTTGCTGTGCCTGTGGGCCCAAGAAGCAGGAGCCCCACTTGATGCCGTGGGGCACTGTGGCCGATTCTATCCCGCAGGGCGATGACTTCGACCTCGACCAGATTGTGGCCAATGGCGAAGTCATTGCGCTGACCGTTTCAGGACCGGAAACCTATTACGACTACCGCGGCCGCCATCTTGGTACGCAGTACCTGCTCTGTCAGCGCTTTGCAGAGCATATCGGCGTGCGGTTGCGCGTTGAGGTCTGTCGCGACTCGGCCGAGGCAGCGCGTCGTTTGGCCGAGGGCGATGGTGATATTGCCCTCGTCTCCACCTCACAGAATTCGCAGGAGGTTCCGTGGACCGTAGGCCCTGACAAACCCCGTCTGGCTGCGGCCGTTAAGGAATGGTACAAGCCCGGACTGATTGCCGAGGTGAAAAAGCAAGAGACGTTCCTGCTCAGTGCCCAGAGCATCCAGCGGCGCGTCTTCTCTCCGATGCTCAATCGCGCTGGGGGCGTCATCAGTCACTACGACGGGCTCTTTGTCCGCTACGCGCGCCAGATTCGCTGGGACTGGCGGCTGCTGGCGGCTCAATGCTATCAGGAGTCGACTTTCGACCCACAGGCCAAATCGTGGGCAGGCGCTTGTGGCCTGATGCAGATAACGCCTGCTACCGCCCAGCACCTCAATTTGCCGCTCGACAACATCTATGACCCGGAAGCCAACATTGCAGCTGCCGTGCGCTATATCGGTGAGTTGGAGAATAGCTTGGCCGAGATTGCCGACCGGCAGGAGCGTATCAACTTCACGCTGGCCAGCTATAACGGCGGTCTGCACCACATTCGCGACGCAATGGCACTGACCCGCAAGAACGGCGGCAACCCTCATCGCTGGGCCGAGGTGCAGAAGTACGTGCTGCTGCTCAGCCAACCGCAATACTACAACGACCCTGTGGTCAAGAGTGGCTATATGCGTGGCTCGGAGACGGCCGACTATGTGCAGCGCATCCGTCAGCGCTGGGCGGGCTATCGGGGCGTGAAGACGCCGCGTACGGGATTCACGGCGGCCACTCCGCAGAAGGCCACCCACGCCAAGAAGCGCAAGTATCAGGTGGAATGATGACAGCAGGGTGAGAATAATGCAGACAGCAGCCCTCCGCCGCGTGGCGGAGGGCTGCTGTCTGCGTTTGGTCCTGCTTATAGCGTCCCTTTGGTCGAGGGCAGCTGGTAGTGGTAGATGTCGCGGCGCACGGCCATTCGCAGCGAGCGGGCAAAGGCTTTGAAGATGCCTTCTATCTTGTGGTGCTCGTTCTGTCCCTCGGCCTGAATGTTGAGGTTCATCAGTGCGGCATCGCTCAGACTCTTGAAGAAGTGCAGAAACATCTCCGTCGGGACGTCGCCGATGCGCTCGCGCTGGAACGCCACGTCCCACACCAGCCACGGCCGTCCGCCGAAGTCGAGGCATACCGCGCAGCGGCAGTCGTCCATCGGCAGGGTGTATCCGTAGCGCTCAATGCCGCGCTTGGAACCCAGTGCTTGGTGCAGGCATTGGCCCAGCGTGATGGCCGTGTCCTCTATGGTGTGGTGCTCGTCCACGTGCAGGTCGCCTTTGGCGCGGACGGTCAGGTTGATGCCTCCGTGGCGGCCTATCTGCTCCAGCATATGGTCGAAGAAGCCCAGTCCTGTCTGTATGTCGCACGTGCCGTCGCCGTCCAGCTCCAGTTGTATGTAGATGTCGGTCTCTTTCGTGGTGCGGCGCACCTCGGCCTTGCGTTCTCCTGCAAACAGCAGTTCGGCGATGCGGGCCCACGGCAGTTGTGGGGTAGGAGTGGAGTGGTCTGCTTCCTGCGCCCCATCGGCTACTTGCAAGAACTTGCACCCAATGTTCTCGGCGAATTGCCTGTCGGTGTCGCGGTCTCCGATGACGTAGCTGTTGGCGATGTCGTACAGCTCGGGATGGTTCAGGTACTTCTCCACCAGCCCCGTGTTAGGCTTGCGTGTCGGCGCGTTGTCCTCGGGGAAGTGGCGGTCTATGAGTATGTCGTCAAAGTCTACGCCCTCGCTGGCCAGCGTCTGCAAGATGAAGTTGTGGACGGGCCAGAAAGTCTCTTCGGGAAACGAGTCGGTGCCCAGTCCGTCCTGATTGCTCACCATCACGAACAGGAAGTCGGTGTGCTGTCGGATGAAGGCCAGATTGCTGATGACACCGTCGACAAAGCGCAGCTTCTCGAACGAGTCAATCTGCTCGTCTTCCGGTTCGCGTATGATGGTGCCGTCGCGGTCGATGAATAGTATTCGTTTCATATCGTTTGGTTTATGGGTTGGCTGTGTCTTGGGCCTTCTGCCGCTCTCGCTTCTCAATGCTTCCATACAGGTAGTAGTTCACGCAGAGCAGTGGAATTCGGAGGTAGACGAGCAGGATGCCTGTGAAAAAGGTGGTGGATGCGGTGAGATGCGTAATGTAAGAAGGCATACCCAGCGGGTCGCCGATGAGCACTCCGTTCTGAGCCTCCCAGTTGGTGAATCCCAGTAGCATAGCCGGTAATGCTGCGATGAGGCCGAGCAGGAAGACGGTCAGCAGGGCCCCCAGCCACACGGTGAGGCTCAGCCCGAGGTGGCGCAGCCCCGTGGAATAGCTGTGCCGGAATGCCGGCCAGTAGCTGAGGCTGCCGTTAAGGAGATACCTCATCAGTACATAGGGCAGCGGTATCGACAGCAAAATAAGGGCGCCGACCACAATGCATCGCACCGTCAGCGCGACGACACTTTGCGACGGGAGTATGCCATCGACAAAACCCCATATAAATCCGAAGACAAAGAGGATGACGGCTGTGCTCAATGCCCCTTTCAGGGTGCGCATCATCATCCGCCGCTCTATGCGCCACCAGCTTGCGGGAGTCGCAATGGTGTCGGTCTGGCTGTGCTCGTCGAGCTTGTTCACAATGGTGGCATAGGTCAGTGTCTCGACAATGGCTCCGACCATAAACAAGCCCCACAGCAGAGCCAGATGGGTCAGTACGGCAGCCTGCTGCTCGGCCGAGGGGGAGGTCGTCATCAGGCGGGCAATGAGTGCAGGCGTCTGGATGGCGGCCAGCGTGCCCGCTGCGCTGAATACGGCGGCATAGAGCAGTGTCATCAGCCACGAGGCCTTGAAGAACTTAGAAAAGTGGTCATTGTATAGTCTGAAACCGGCTGCCAGTACGCTTTGCGCGCTGCGTGCCTTCATCAGGGTGTATTCGTTTTGTTTTCCCATTGTCTTGCTTATGTGAGATTTTGAGGGCAAAGGTACGATTTTATTCTGAATAACGGGTGAAGCGATGGGCAAAATTGCTTCGCGGCAGGATGAATTCTCGCGAGAATTTTCCGAATTCTCGCGAAAATTTCAGGAATTCTCGCGAGAATTTTTTCAGCCCACGCCTGAATTCGGGAAATCAGCGCGCTTATTTTCGCTCTTTCTGCAGCTCTTTTCACTTAAAATGTGTATCTTTGCAGCGTTATTCGAATGAAGATATGAAGATTCTGAAATGGGGATTCATTGGCTGCGGCGAGGTGACCGAGAAGAAAAGCGGTCCGGCCTTTGCCGAGGTCGAAGGCTCGAGCATCGAGGCGGTGATGAGCCGCAGCGAGCAGCGAGCCCGCACCTATGCGGTCAGCCACGGCATTAATAAGTGGTACACGGACGCGCAAGAGCTGATAGACGACCCCGACGTGAATGCCATCTACGTGGCCACGCCGCCGTCCAGTCACGCCACGTTTGCCATTATGGCAATGAGGGCAGGCAAGCCGGTGTATGTAGAGAAGCCGCTGGCAGCCTCGTACGAGGACTGTGTCCGTGTGAACCGTATCAGCGAGCAGACGGGCATTCCCTGCTTCGTGGCTTATTACAGGCGCTACCTGCCTTATTTCCTGCGCGTAAAGGACATCATAGACAGTGGGCAGATAGGCCGGGTCATCAATGTGCAGGTGAGGCTGGCCGTGCCACCGCGCGACTTGGACTACTCGAAACCCGACCAGCTGCCGTGGCGACTGCAGCCCGACATTGCCGGCGGGGGCTATTTCTACGACTTGGCACCCCATCAGCTCGACCTGCTGCAGTATTTCTTCGGGGTAATTACCGAGGCACGCGGCATCCGTGCCAACCGGGGCGGGCTCTACGAGGCCGAAGACACGGTGAGCGCCTGCTTTGAGTTTGAGAACGGCTTGCCGGGCTCGGGCTCGTGGTGCTTCGTGGCTCACGAGTCGGCAAGCGAGGACCGCATCGAGGTGACGGGCAGTCAGGGTATGGTGAGCTTCTCCGTGTTCAACTATGAACCTATCGTGCTGCATACGAGCGAGGGCTCGCAGCGCATCGCGGTGCCCAACCCGCCCTATGTGCAGTTTCCGCTGATTAAGAGTGTCATAGAGCATCTGCAGGGCAGCGGCGTGTGCAACTGCACCAGCGTGACGGCCACGCCCGTCAACTGGGTGATGGATAGAATCTTGGGGAAATTCTGAATGAAAAGGCTTTGGCTAATCGGAATAGGGCTGGCAATGAGTGTCGTCGCAATGGCCGGAGACTCCATTGCCGTGGTGGAGCAGCCGCGGAAGCTGAGCTGGCTGCGCCGCACCATCCGTGGCTTCAGCTATATCGACACAAACTACGTGGAGCCGCAGCACTACAACTGGAGCGTAATGGCCCAGACCACGCATACCTATGATATATACACGCTCCGCACCAGCCGCACTTCCGACCGGCAGTCGGTTACGTTTGCACCGTCGCCCAATGTGAAGGTAGGGCCTTACTTCGGATGGCGTTGGATATTCCTCGGCTATACGGTAGACCTGAAGAACCTGCATCTCGGCAGTAACTCGCAGAAGCAGGAGTTCGACTTCAGCATTTACAGCGCACAGATAGGTGCCGACCTGTTCTACCGGCGCACGGGCAGCGACTACAAGATACGCGACGTGGAGCTGGGCAGCGGCATCGACACGCGAATGCTCGAGGCACAGCCGTTCGACGGTATCAGTGTGGGTATTACGGGGTTCAACCTCTACTATATCTTCAACCATCAGCGCTTCTCCTATCCGGCAGCCTTTGCCCAGAGCACGATGCAGAAGATAAGCTGCGGTTCGTGGATGGCTGGCATAGGCTATACCCGCAATAGCATCGACTTTGACCACGCTAAGTTGCAGGAGATGATAGACAGCAAGCTGGAGAATGGCGTACAGCTGGACAGCGCACTGATGTTTAACAGCGTGAAATACTACGACTTCAACGTCTCGGGCGGCTATGCCTACAACTGGGTGTTTGCCCGCAACTGCCTGTTCTGTGCCAGTCTATCGATGGCAATGGCCTACAAGCGGTCAAAGGGTGAGACGGCGAATGCCAAGCCGTTTAACTTCGATTTCAACAACATCAACATTGACGGCATTGGGCGTTTCGGGCTGGTCTACAACAATATGCGGTGGTATGCAGGAACCAGTGCCATCATTCACGCCTATAACTACCGGAAGTCGCGCTTTGCCACGCGCAACATCTTTGGCAGTCTGAATATCTATGCGGGCTATAACTTCGGTCCCAGACAGAAATATAAAAAGAAGAAGCAATGAGGAATAGGTGGAAGAGTATCATTCTGGGGGCAGTGATGAGCCTGATGAGCTTGTCGGCCCAGTCGCAGACTGTGCACTACGAGGCAGCAGACAGCAGTTTCGTGTGCCGTATGCTGAGCGAAGCCCGTCAGCTGCCGCGGACGACCAACTTCGTCCTCTTCTTTGCCAACGAGCTGAAGGGGCGGCCTTACGTGGCCCATACGCTGGAACTCTTTGACGAAGAGAGGCTGATTGTGAATACCCGTCAGCTGGACTGTACCACGCTGGTGGAGACGGTGACGGCACTGACGCTGTGTGCCCACAGGAACCTCTATACGTTTCGCGACTTCCTCAATGCGCTGATGAGCCTGCGCTACCGAGGCGGGCGGCTCGACGGCTATCCCAGCCGGCTGCACTATTTCAGCGACTGGATTGCCGACAAGACGGCGATGGGACTGGTAGAGGAGCAACAGCAGAACCCGCCTTTCACCGCCGTGCAGACGTTGGACATCCATTATATGAGCCGTCATCCGCAGGCCTACCGGGCCTTGCAGGCTCATCCGGAATTCGTACCACTCATTGCCCGGCAGGAGCGCGCGCTGACGGGAAAGCAATATCGCTATCTCCCGAAAGCGGAGCTGCAGGACACGGAGCTGCTCCGGCGAACCATCCGCGACGGCGACATCATTGCCATCACCTGTTCTAAGCCCGGGCTCGACATCGCCCATCTTGGGTTTGCCGTGTGGCAGGCCGATGGCTTGCACCTGCTCAATGCCTCGATGATTCACAAGCGCGTGGTGCTGGAACCGATGACTTTGCGCCAGTACCTGCAGAAGCACCCCTCGCATACGGGCATCCGTATCGTCAGGATACACAATGAATAGTCCACACCGTTAATAATTTAAAAGTTATATATATTATGGAATTACCTGATTTTATGAGTTATGCGAACAAGTTTTCGCAGACCGATTTCGTAGAGAAGATATCGCGCATAGCCAAGCGGGCGGGTGCCAAGTTGGTATATGCAGCCCTGATACTGTTCTACACACTGCAGAGCGACCGCGTGAGCAAGACCGATAAGGCTATCATCATCGGTGCGTTGGGCTATATGATCAGTCCGCTCGACGTCATTCCCGACGCCATCCCCATAGCCGGACTGACCGACGACTTGGCGGTACTCATCTACGTGCTGAAGAAAGTGTGGGGCGACGTGGACCCGGAGGTTAAGGAGAAAGCCCGCCAGCGACTGTCGAAATGGTTCGACGACGATGAGATAACGGAAATCAACGATTTGTTCAGCGTCGAATGATACAGGAATATCTGTTGCGTGTGCTGCCGCCGATAGCTGCCAACGAGCAGCAGTTGCGCCAGCATATCGCGCGGGAATATGGCTTCGACGTGCGCACCATTACGGCTATCCGCACCCTGAAGCGCAGTATCGATGCGCGTCAGCGGACTGTCTACGTCAACCTGAAGGTGCGGGTCTACATCAATGAGCAGCCTGCCGATGATGCCTACCAGCATACGGCGTATGGCGATGTGGCCGACCGCCCGTCGGTGATTGTCGTCGGTGCGGGCCCCGGAGGACTCTTTGCCGCCCTGCGCCTCATAGAGCTGGGCTACCGGCCCATTGTGCTGGAGCGAGGTAAGGATGTCCACCAGCGTAAGCGCGACTTAGCCCAGATAGCCAAGACGCAGTGCGTCGACGCTGAAAGCAACTACTGCTTTGGCGAGGGTGGGGCAGGAGCCTACTCGGACGGCAAACTCTATACCCGTTCGAAGAAGCGCGGTAATACGGAAAAGATTCTGAATGTGTTCTGCCAGCACGGTGCTTCGACGGCCATCTTGTCAGATGCCCATCCTCACATTGGCACCGACCGTCTGCCCCGTGTTATCGAGGCAATGCGCAACACCATCCTGCGCTGCGGCGGCGAGGTGCACTTCCAGACGCGTATGACGCGCCTCATCATCCACGGCGATGCCGTGGTGGGGGTAGAATGTAAAGCCTCCTCCCAACCTCTCCGAGGGGAGGCTTTTGCTCATAGCTCCTCTCCCTCGGGGGAGGCAGGGCGGGGGGGCGTCTTTATGGGGCCCGTCATCTTGGCAACGGGCCACTCTGCCCGCGATGTCTATCGCTATCTGGCCGAGGCCCGTGTGGAGATTGAGGCCAAAGGCATCGCCGTCGGCGTGCGCTTGGAGCATCCTGCCACGCTCATCGACCAGATTCAGTACCACTCCCCGCAGGGACGCGGCAAGTATCTGCCAGCAGCTGAATACTCCTTCGTGACGCAGGTCGACGGACGCGGTGTCTACTCGTTCTGTATGTGCCCCGGCGGCTTCGTCATTCCCGCAGCCACGGATGCCGAACAGATTGTAGTCAATGGAATGTCGCCCAGCAACCGTGGCGGTCAGTGGAGCAACAGTGGTATGGTGGTGGAGACGCGTGCCGAGGATATTGAAGGCGACGACCCGCTGCGGGTGATGCACTTCCAAGAACAGCTGGAGCGCGACTGCTGGCAGCAGGGCAATCGCCGGCAGACCGCTCCTGCACAGCGGATGGCCGACTTCGTGAACGGGCGGCTGAGCTACGACCTGCCCCGTTCGTCGTATGCTCCGGGACTTATCTCGTCGCCGTTGCACTTCTGGCTGCCGCAGGCGGTGAAGACGCGTCTGCAGCAGGCATTCAGGACCTTCGGGCGTAACAGCCGTGGGTTCCTCACCAACGACGCCGTGATGATTGGTGTGGAGACGCGCACCTCGTCGCCCGTCCGCATCCTGCGCGATGGCTCCACGCTGATGCACGTCCGCCTGCAGGGCCTCTTCCCCTGTGGCGAGGGAGCCGGCTATGCCGGGGGCATCGTCTCCGCCGGTGTCGACGGTGAACGCTGCGCCGAGATGTGCGCAGAGTATATGGCGCGCATTGGTGCCTGATACCTTTTCAAAAAAGATTCCGCCCACGCTATCGCAATGATACGTGGGCGGAATCTTTTTGTATTAGCGAGAGCCGGTTACTTTACCGTCACTTTCTTCGTTGTGCCGTCCTTCATCCGCAGGATGTTGATGCCGCGCTGGAGCTGCGGCAGCTGGTGGCCACTTCTTTTCCTTTGATATATTGAGAGCAAAACGATTGTTACTGCTGGTCGAGAAACTCTCTTGCCATTCGTGTAAGTTCATCGGTGTCTATTGTCTCCAAAATCACTTCCTCCGGCTCCAAATCGAACAAAAACTGCATATAGGTAGGGAGAGTCAACAGGTCTCCATCACGCCCAATGTTGTAGTCTCCAAACTTGATGAAATGCTGTATGCCATATTTCTCAGGGTGTTTTCTGATGGTAGAGATACTTTTTGCCTGAGCACTTTTTGCTTTCACCTCTACAGGAACGCACTCTCCCTTATAGCGGATAAGGAAATCCAACTCCAGGCCAGAATCTTTTTGAAAATAGTATAGGCTCTGTCCCTTTTTGATGAGTGTGTCGGCCATCAGGTTTTCAAAGATTGCGCCTTTGAATCCTCCCAGATTGCCTTGAAGAATGTCCGCTCTTGTCGTACCTCCAAGCATGGCAACCAACATGCCAATGTCAGCAGTATAGACCTTGAACACGTTGTCTATGGCATTGCCCTCCAACGGTAGTCCCGTAATGTTGGAGTTATAGCAACGGCGTATGATGTCGGCATCTTCTAACCATTGAAGGGAGTCTCTGTAAAACACGCCACGTCCACCGCTTTCCACTTTGGACCACTGGTATTTCTTGTTTTCCTTGGCCAGTTGC
>JAFUZD010000015.1 GCA_017476785.1 Prevotella sp.
CACGGGGACCACCAGCTCGATATGACCCGTGCGCTCGCGGCGGACTTTCTTCTCGGTCACCTCGACACCGCAACGGTCGCAGACGATGCCCTTATAGCGAATGCGCTTGTACTTGCCGCAGGCGCACTCGTAGTCCTTCGTCGGACCGAAGATGCGCTCACAGAACAGACCGTCACGCTCGGGCTTGTAGGTACGATAGTTGATGGTCTCAGGCTTGGTTACCTCTCCGAAAGAACTCTCGAGGATTTCCTCTGGAGAAGCGAGGCCGATGGTAATTTTGGTAAAATTACTCTTTATCTTTGAATCTTTCTTGAAAGCCATATATCAATTCAATATTTACTTTTGTTACCTTTTAACGTTGTTACCTTTAGTCGAGCTTCACACTCAGTCCAAGTCCCTTCAGCTCGTGCAGCAGCACATTCAGCGACTCGGGAATGCCCGGGGTTGGCATCGGCTCGCCCTTCACGATAGCCTCGTATGCCTTCGAACGACCTACGACGTCGTCGGACTTGATGGTCAGAATCTCCTGCAACACGTGGCTGGCACCGAAAGCCTCCAGTGCCCAGACCTCCATCTCACCGAAGCGCTGGCCACCAAACTGGGCCTTACCACCAAGCGGCTGCTGGGTAATGAGCGAGTACGGACCGATAGAACGGGCGTGCATCTTGTCTTCAACCATATGGCCGAGCTTCAGGAAGTAGGTGATACCGACCGTTGCTGGCTGGTCGAAGCGCTCACCGGTCTCACCGTCATACAGATAGGTGGAGCAGAGGCGCGGCAGACCGGCCTTATCAGTCCACTCTGCGAGGTCGTCGAGCTTGGCGCCGTCGAAGATCGGCGTAGCGAACTTGACGCCAAGGCGCTTACCGGCAGCACCGAGGATGGCCTCGAAAATCTGACCGAGGTTCATACGCGAAGGCACGCCCAACGGGTTGAGCACCAAGTCTACGGGACGACCGTCCTCGAGGAACGGCATATCCTCCTGACGCACCACTTTCGAAACGATACCTTTGTTTCCGTGGCGACCGGCCAGCTTATCGCCGACACCAATCTTGCGCTTCTTGGCCACATAGACCTTTGCCATCTGCAGGATGCCCGAGGGAAGGTCGTCACCAATAGAGATGGCAAACTTCTTACGCTTCATTTCAGCATCGAGCAGCTTGTACTTCTTCATAAAGTTGATGATGAGCTGGGCAATCAATGCGTTCTTATGCTCATCATTGGTCCACTTGCTAATCTGGATATCACCATATTCGAGATTCTTCAGATTGGTCATCGTGAACTTGCTTCCCTTCGAGATAATCTCTGCGCCGGTATAGTCCTTCACGCCCTGCGAGGTCTTGCCAGCGGTCAGTGTGAGCAGCTTGTCCACGAGAATGTCCTTCAGGTCCTCGACCTTTGCCTCGTATTCCTCGTCAATCTTTGCCAGCACGACTTTGTCCTGCTGCTTGGTCTGACGGGTCTTGATGGCACGGGCAAAGAGCTTCTTGTCGATAATCACACCGGTCAGCGACGGGTTGGCCTTCAGCGAAGAGTCTTTCACGTCACCAGCCTTATCACCGAAAATGGCACGGAGCAGCTTCTCCTCAGGCGACGGGTCGCTCTCGCCCTTTGGCGAAATCTTACCAATCAGGATATCGCCGGGCTCTACACGTGCACCGACGCGGATGATACCATTGTCGTCAAGGTCCTTCGTTGCCTCCTCACTGACATTGGGGATGTCGGCCGTGAACTCTTCGACGCCACGCTTGGTATCGCGAACGTCCAGCGAGTATTCGTCAACGTGTACCGAGGTGAGGACGTCCTCACGGACGATGCGCTCGTTCAGCACGATAGCATCCTCATAGTTATAGCCCTTCCACGGCATATAGGCAACCAGCAGGTTGCGGCCGAGTGCCAGTTCGCCGGCTTCAGTAGCGTAGCCCTCGGTCAGGATGTCGCCTTTCTTTACACGCTGGCCTTTGTCGCAGATAGGACGCAGGTCGATAGTCATATTCTGGTTGGTGCGGCGGAACTTCGGGATGCGGTATTCTTTCAGCGCAGGCTCGAAGCTGACGAACTCCTCGTCGTCCGTGCGGTCGTAGAGAATGCGGATGGTTGTTGCATCAACATACTCTACCACGCCGTCGCCTTCAGCGGTAATCATCGTGCGCGAATTCTCGCACACCTGCTTCTCTATACCAGTACCCACGATAGGTGCCTCGTTGTGCAGCAGGGGAACGGCCTGACGCATCATATTCGAACCCATCAGTGCACGGTGGGCATCATCGTGCTCAAGGAACGGGATCAGCGAGGCGGCAATAGAGGCAATCTGCTGCGGCGACACGTCCATCAAGTCAACATCCGAAGGCGGGACAACGGGGAAGTCGGCATCCTGACGGCACTTCACGACGTCGCGGATAAACGTACCGTCGTCATTCAGTGGCGCATTACCCTGACCGATAACGTGGTCTTCTTCCTCTTCTGCCGTCAGATAGACGATGTCGTCGTTGCTCAGGTTAGCCACACCGTTCTCCACCTTACGGTAAGGAGTCTCGATAAAGCCCAGCTCATTAATCTTCGCATAGACGCACAGCGACGAAATCAGACCGATATTCGGGCCTTCAGGGCTCTCAATCGGGCAGAGACGGCCATAGTGCGTATAGTGCACGTCGCGGACCTCGAATCCAGCACGCTCACGCGAAAGACCGCCAGGGCCGAGGGCAGACAGACGACGCTTGTGGGTCACCTCTGCCAGCGGGTTAGTCTGGTCCATAAACTGCGACAGCGGATTGGTTCCGAAGAACGAATTGATGACGCTGGATATCGTCTTGGCATTAATCAGGTCGGTCGGCGTAAACACCTCATTGTC
>JAFUZD010000129.1 GCA_017476785.1 Prevotella sp.
CATCACGATATGGCTGGGCTTCTGGCCCTTCAACTGGATGATGCGCTCACCGAGGTCGGTCTCCACCACCTCAATGCCGCGCTCTTCCAGATAGGGATTCATCTCGCACTCCTCGGTGAGCATCGACTTCGACTTCACCATCTTCTTCACTCCGTGGTTTTTCAGGATGCCGTAGACTATCTGGTTGAACTCCTCAGCATCCTTGGCCCAGTGTACTTCCACGCCGTTCTTCTCGGCATTGGTGGCAAACTGGTCCAGATATTCGTCGAGATGGGTGATGGTGTGGCGCTTGATAGCCGAGGCCTTCTCGCGCAGCTGCTCCCATTCGTCGAGTCCCATTGCCATATTGTCGCGTTTGGTGCGCACGGCCCAGAACGTGGCATCGTGCCATTTGGCATAGGTCTGGTTCTTCAAGAACGTTTTTGCTGCTTTGCTATGTTGTGTACTCATAACTTTACCTTTTTACTTTTTCCCTTTTTACTGTTCTCCCTTTTTCCCTTTTTACCTTATTACCTTTTTACTTTTTTACCGTTTTACCTTTAAAGCCCAGCGGCCAGTATCTCCACTGCGTGCTTGAACTGGATGCCGCGTCCCTCGCGATGAGCCACGCCGGCCAGATGCATCAGGCACGAACAGTCGGGACCTGTGATGTATTCCGCGCCAGTCTGTATGTGGCGCTCCAGCTTGTCGCGTCCCATCTGTGCCGAGATGGCTGTCTCCTCGACGGCAAACATTCCGCCGAATCCGCAGCACTCGTCGGGGCGCTCGGGCTCTACCACCTTAATGCCGTCGACCAGCTCCAGCAGGTCGCGAATCTTGTTGAACTTCGGCACGTTGGTCTCTGAAGGCGACGAGAGACCCAACTCGCGCACGCCGTGGCACGAATTGTGAAGACTGACCACGTGAGGGAAGGTGCCCAGACGGCGGTCTACTTTCACCACGTCGTGCAGAAACTCTATCACGTCCATTATCTTGCCACTGCTTACGCATTGGTGCCTGCCTTCCAGCAGACGCGGATAATTCAGCCGGACAAAGGCCGTGCAGCTGACCGAGGGGGCTACCACATAGTCGAATTCTGCAAATTTGTCCTCGAACTTCTCGGCCAGCGGGATGGCCGCTTTCTCAAATCCGGCATTGGCCATCGGCTGGCCGCAGCACGTCTGTTGCAGCGGATAGGTGACGTCGAGGCCTAAATGCCGCAGCAATTTGTATGTAGCGACGCCCACTTCTGGATAGACGGCATCTACATAGCAGGGAATAAATAGTCCGATTTTCATTGTCGTGTAATGATTATATAGGTTATTAGAATCTCACGGCAAATATAACGAAAAAAAGTGAGATTCGGTAAATGTATTGTATCTTTTTTTTGCTAATTTTGTGATTTTTAATGAAATAGGGCGCAGTGGCCTGCGTTTTCCGCAGAAACAGAGGCGGAAACGTAAAATTTGCGCTAAAAAATTTGGCATTTGGAAATTAATGTGTATATTTGCAACAGAAAAGCCGCCTTAAAAAGCTAAGCGGCACGGGGAAAGAAGGAAAATGATAAATCATAACTAATAAAGAGGAAACCGTTTAAACGAACAACTAAAGCTTTATGCACGTAGGAAAGAGAATCAGAGAGGTGCTGGATGAACAGGGACGTTCCGCCAGCTGGTTAGCAAGGCAAATCCCTTGCGAGCGAACGAATGTATACAATATCTTTAAGCGCAAGGACGTCAGTGTCGGGTTGCTGAAGAATGTATCAGTGATACTTGGACACGACTTCTTTAAGGAGTTATCGGCTGAGTTGAAGAAATAAATAACGGGGGTGTGACAGGGAAAAACGTCACACCCCCGATTTTTGTGGCTTCAGCATTCCGTCGTAAGATGCCTTGGGAATGCGTCTCGCCGTGTGCTTAGTATTCCATCACGGCGGGTAGTTCTTTAGCTTGGTCAATCATCTTCTGCACCTCTACCACGGCCGGCACGCGGTTGGTCAGGTTCTTCTGGGCGTTCACCTCCTCCAACTTCTTCTGCAGGTTCTCGGCTACACGGTGCTTCAGCTCCTTCACGGTGTCCACGCCCGATGCCTCGAGCAGCTCGGCAAACTGCGGGCCTACGCCGTTGATGCGATACAGATCGCAGTGGTTGGCCCACTTCAGTATCAGCTTCGGGCTGATGCCTGTCTCCTCGGCCAGAGCCTTGCGGCCTGCCGGTTTTGCACACTTCTCTAAGAGCTCGGCGTCGGTCTTGATGCCTGCAGCAATCAGTTTCTCGGCGTAAACCTCGCCTACGCCCTCGATGTCAATTACTTTGTAAGTCATATTCCTTCCGGTTTTTATGGGTTATTGGTTTCTGTGCAGCTCGTTGCGTTGTGCAAGGCTACTTTGCAAATGTATGTAAATTTATTGGAATGCGCAAATATTTTGTTATTTTTTTAGCCTGTCTGGTGATTAATTCGTTTTGTTTTTGTATATTTGCGGACGAAATGACGCTTTAGAGCGAAGCAGATTTTGACAAAGTGGCCTCGCAAGAGGCGGTCTCGAAAATCTGAAAGAGGAAAATTACCCCCCCTAAAATGGCTTAGGGGAAATGTCAAATATAAATCGGAAATATGGGAAATCTGATAGCCCGCTTGTTTGGAAAAGCGGAGAATACTGAACTGGACGGGGAGGGGATCAAGAAGTATTCTGGGAAATATCACGACGGTAAGGCTACGTATAGCTACCGTGAGAAAGGTGAGGAGCGCATCTTCATCGGGAAGTTCAGCTATGAACATAAGTTCGCAACCTCGCACGGCAAAGGCTACAACCGCGTAAAGGGAAGTTTCGACGATAAGGGAAGGAAGCAGGGTGTGTGGACTTTCGAACATCGTTCGGGCGACTCGCTGAAGTTTCTGGAAGTGGAATATCGCGGCGGGGTGCACGAGGGTGTCTATCACTATTCTGCCAGCGAGCCCGTGTTCGACCGCTTTACGGAGCAGACGGGGTTGCAGTTCACGATGCGAAACGGTGCGCCAGTGGGGAGCTTTCAGGCTGTGTTGCTGGGCGGTACGCTGTCTGGCGAGTGCGACGATGACGGGCGGCCCGTGGGAACGTGGACTTACGAGAAGACCGAGCGTAACGGCACAAAGAGGGTGCACGTGGAGCGATGGGAGAAAGGGGAGTTGCTGGAGTCTTATTCGGCCAATGCCAGTGGCAGTAAGAAGACCGAAGAGGCAGAAAGCATCCGTAACCTGATAGACAGCGCGGTCAGCTACGGACCGCTGGAACTGGAACGCATCGTCCATCGGGGCTCTAATGTGTGGCACGGCGACATCCATCGGAGCGGGCGTGCTCAGTGACGCACGGGAGGAAAAACAGGAAACCTTAATATAATAATAAATATCATCATAACAAGTCTTTTATCTATCTATGGCTATTCATATTGGTACAAGAATACGCGAGGTGCTCTTTCAGCAGGGGCGCTCGGCTGTGTGGCTGGCGTCTCAGATTCCCTGTGAGCGCACGAATGTCTATAATATTTTTACGCGAAACGATATTTCCGTCGGCTTGCTGACGGCTATCTGCCACATCTTGAAGCACGACTTCTTTGAGGAATTGTCGCAGGACACATTCCGATTTACCCCCCCCAATGTCTAAAATCTGTTATAAATCGTGAAATCATAGGCTCGGATAAAAATAAATTCGTACCTTTGTACTTGCATTCATAACGACCATCAAGTAATACAAAACATTATGGAATATAACAGATTTGGAATCGACCAGACCGCATACGACAGAGAATTGTCGTTGTCGACAGCCTTCCCCGTGCTGATGCGGAAAGTGTATGTATGGATGACGCTGGCCCTCGTGATAACTGGCTTCACGGCTTATGGCGTGGCAACGAGCCCCGGCGTCCTGCAGCTGATTTTTGGCAATCAACTCGTCTTCTGGGGATTGCTTATTGCTGAACTGGGACTGGTGTTCGCCATTAGTGGGGCAATCAACCGGCTGTCATTGACTACGGCGACGCTGCTTTTCGTGCTCTATTCGGTCATCAATGGCGTTACGCTGTCCTCCATCTTCGTCGTCTACACTTATTCGTCTATTGCGAAGGTGTTCTTTATTACGGCAGGAACGTTTGGCGTGATGGCTTTTATCGGCTATACCACCAAGACCGATCTGACGTCGCTGGGGAAGATTCTCCTGATGGCACTCATCGGACTGATTATTGCCACGCTCGTCAACGTGTTCTTGATAAAGAGCACGGGCTTCGATTTGGTCGTCAGCTATGTCGGCGTGCTGATTTTTGTCGGGCTTACGGCCTATGATTCGCAGAAGATTAAAGAGATGCTGAGTACGGCAGATGCGCTGGACGAGGGAGGACAGAAGCTGGCTCTGCTGGGGGCTCTGTCGCTTTATCTGGACTTCATCAACCTCTTTATCTACTTGCTCCGCATCTTCGGACGGCGCGATTAAGCCTCCTTGGCATAGGAAAACGTTCCTTCTCGGAATGAATATAAGCATCCAGCGCTTCTTGCCTTGGATGCTTATATTATATAATAAGGTGTATGTCCTCATTTGAGACCGTCTGCCCATTGCCGTAAATGGGCAGCGCAAAGCCGCCCAAAATGCGGTAACGGATTGATGGCCGACGCAACTCGAAGTCTTCTAAACGCCCCTCCCCATCGGGTCCTATCGGCCGAAGGGGAGGGGCGTTTTTGGCTTCCGCCGTTGTTTCGCAGCCTCCGGAGCTTTACTCCGCGGCCTTAGGAGCGTCGCTCCGCAGCCTCCGTAGCCTCGCTCCCCAGCCTGCGGAGCGGCACTTCGCAGCCTCCGAAACGGCGTAGGAAGGGCTGCGCGGCGGTCTCGGTGCGCTTTGGACGCTCCGCCTTCTTGGGCAACGCCCGTCCTCAGGTGCCTCCCGGCCCCGGCAATGAGGGCGCCGTCCTGCCGGCTGTATATTATATATAATAAGGTGTATGCAGTCGCTCATTTGTCAATAAACGCGAAAACTTTCGTTTTTTCCTGAAAAAAGTTGCCGTAAAGTTTGGTTGGTTTGGATAAAGTCCTTACCTTTGCTTCCGCTTTCGCCCTGAAAGAGGGGCTTGGGCATATCAAGAAAGAGATCTTTGAAAGAGTTACATAAGACAGAGAAGTAGTAGTACGAGAAGCGCTGCACTGTGACGCCTTCCGGGGCGTTATTGGTGCAACGGGTATATAGAACGAAGCAAC
>JAFUZD010000130.1 GCA_017476785.1 Prevotella sp.
CTTGCAGCAGAATGGTTTTCATTGGTTTCCTTTTTTAGGAGTTTAGGAGTGATAGGAGTGAAGGAGGCAGGAGTGATAGGAGTTTTTAAGGAGTGTAGGAGTTTTTAAGGAGTGTAGGAGGCAGGAGTGATAGGAGTGTAGACAATACTTGATTTGCAGGAACATTTGTCTACACTCCTGCCTCCAACACTCCTGCACTCCATAAAAGCTCATACACTCCATAAAAGCTCCTGCACTCCTTAAAATCTTCCATCATCTTTCGTAGTCGTCAAGACGTTTCGGGTTCTTGGGAAACCAACCGCGGAGTACGCGCTTACGCTGCTCGAACAATTCGCCGATGCCCCACAGTGACGAGGCTCCAACGACTCCCACAATGGCTGACAGGATGGCATTCTCGATAAAGAGTGCCGCACCGATGCAGAGCAGGCCTACGAGAAGAAAGAGCCACCATAGACGGGTGCCAGTATAATACTCGGCTTTAATGACGATGGGGTGGAAGATGCCAATGACCAAGAAGGTGCTGATGGCGATGATGATTCCTGTGAAATACATTACAAAATGATGATTAGTAAGCTATGAACTGTGAAAGCCTTCAATGTTGTAGTAGCGGCGGCGCATCAGCCGACGATAGATGTTGCGTAGCCACAGCGGATGAGCTAAACTGACAGCCAGACCGACAGCAGCAATGAGAAGATGTCCCGTCGTTTCGCCCCACAGAATGGTACAGATGCGGGCAAAGACGATAGGGATAATGAACACGGCAAAACTGATGAGCATCTGCATCTTGTTGGACTTCTGCGTCTTGGCTGTCAGTTTCGCATTGAGCGGCAACGTTTCACGATTGTAGACCGCCGCCTGAAACAGCAGACAGTAGACGGGCCCCGTTGTGAGCAGCAGATAGGATGTGACCATCAGGAAAGAGAACTTGCCTGAGATGACGGGGGGCAAGAGCAGAAGCAATGGAAGCAGGGTAATGGCGCAGAAGTAGTAGTATTTAGCGCGGAGGAGTGTGAGGATATTCTCCTTATGCGTCATCAGCAAATCAATGTAATTGCCTTCTGCTCCCATTATGGCTCCAATATTGACTGCACCAAAGAATGCAAAGCAATAGAGGCACCAAGTGGATTGCAGAAAGGGACTGTCGTAGATGTCGTCGTAGGCGAGAATCAGGCTGAGCATCGTAATGATAACCACTCCCTGAATGACGCGGGTACGGATAGCACGGTTGCGCATCGTACTCTTGACCTCCAACTTGAGGAATTCGCCTGCCAGTCCGAATCGGTTCAGAGCAGACAGCTGGCTGACGTGCTTGAGTGTGCTGCTCTTTTCCTTTCCCGCAATCTCAGCGTAGATATAGCGTTTCTGCACGCGGCGGTTAATCCCGAAGAGCACGGCCAATAAGCCCCCATACAGCAGAATGGCTGGCAGGGTGAAGGCATAGTGGTCGGCAAAGCGGAGGAAGCCGTCGAACTTACTGTCGGCGCAAAGATAATAGAGAAGGCCTATACTGGCGTAGACCAGAATGGGCAATCCCCACCACAGGAGGTTCTCGTTGATGAGTGTGCGCACCAGCAGATACCACAGGCCGTTGATGAAGATAATCAGCTGAAGTACCACCAACAATGCGATGGCAATCCATAGCGGTGTGCCACCGCAATAGGCAATGAAGAGGTACGGAAGGAACAGGCTGTGCCAAATGAAATTAAACCCATTGAGCAGCACGTCGGCCAGATAGCAGTCGATGACAGCATCGTGCCGGACGGGAAGCGTAAGATAAGGGCGAACGTGAACGGACGGGGTCTGCTGCAGGCCAAAACGGAAGAAGAAGTCGAGCAGCAATACAAACGGCAGGATATAGAAGATGATGCCATAGTCACCGCCGCGTGCAGCCCAGCCCATTAGGGTTCCGATGGCAATGAAGTAGACGATGAAAATCAGACTGCCGATGTAAGTGAACACTTCGGCATAGCGGTTCTGCTCGAACATCGGGTGGCGTTGCTCATTCAGCTTCCGGTTGCGGCGCAGTAGTAGATAGAGCTGAAAACGGTTCATCGCAAATCAATCACTTCGGCCTGTGGATAGTCTTTGGCATTAAAGCGGAACCGCGCATCGGCAATATTCTGCTGCTTGAATCCCGTAACGGTGATGTCGGTCCATTGCTTGCCCTGCCGCATTCGGATGTGGGTGGGCGTGTAGCTCTTCTTGTCAATGGTGATATACAGTTCCTGTACACTGCGGTTCTTGTCCGTAGCAGTGAGATGCACCTCAAAGTTCTTGGCCGATGTCGTCATCGTTGGCTTATAGCCCCGCTTATACAGATAGATGAAGTTATAGGGATTGAGTGCCTGTAGCTGCGCCTCTGTGGGATTGCTTACGTTCACTTCATCGTTCTGCTTCATATAGGTCCACTGTGTCTTACCGTCGAACCATACGATGGCCTGTGGCGTAGTGGCATTGAATTTGCGTCCTTTGATAGCAATCGTACCGCTGGTGTTGCCGTATTGCTTGCTGCCAATGGTAAATGATGCTGTGGCACCACCCTTATGGCTGACCACGGCGGCCGTCTTGTCGAGCACGGCCTGTGCGGTCTGAGCTGGGCAGGCTGTCCAGCAGATGCTCAGTGCGGCAATGCAGAGCATACATATCAGTCTGTAATGTTTCATATTCCTACTTATCTTAATTGACTTAACAGGTTCTCGAGACTCATCTCGTCTTGTATCATCACTTCGCGGGGTTTGCTTCCCATTGCCATTCCCACAATGCCTGCTTTCTCCAATTGGTCCATCAGACGGCCTGCACGGTTGTAGCCAATGGAGAACTTACGCTGGATGAGGCTGGTAGAGCCGCTGTTGCTCATCACAATGAGGCGGGCTGCATCCTCAAACAACGGGTCCAGATGGGCCATATCCACATCGGCCGCCTCACCGCCGCCCTCGCCCTCGACTACAGGCTCGGGAAGCTCGTAGCAGTCGGGATAGCCTTGCTGCTCGGCAATAAACTCGTTGATAGCGTCCACTTCGGGCGTATCCACGAAGGCACACTGCACACGAATCGGCTCGTTGCCCTGCAGGAAGAGCATATCGCCACGGCCTATCAGTTGATTGGCTCCCATTCTGTCGAGAATTGTCTTGGAGTCGATGCTTTGCGCCACTTTAAAGGCAATGCGTGCCGGGAAGTTGGCCTTAATCGTACCCGTAATGATGTTGGTAGTAGGTCGCTGTGTGGCGATAATCATATGGATGCCCACGGCACGTGCTTTCTGGGCGATGCGGGCAATCGGCAGCTCTATCTCCTTGCCTGCTGTCATAATCAGGTCGCCATACTCATCGATGATGACCACGATGTAAGGCATAAACTTATGGCCTTTCTCGGGATTGAGCTGGCGGGCTATGAACTTACGGTTATAGTCCTTAATATTGCGCTCGCCGGCAGCCATCAGCAGTTTGTAGCGGTCGTCCATCTCGGTGCAGAGCGAGTTGAGCGTGCGCACCACTTTGCTGGTATCGGTAATGATGGGATTGGCCGTCTCGTCGGGAACCTTTGCCAAGAAGTGCCGGTCTATCTTTGCATAGATACTGAACTCCACCATCTTCGGGTCTACCAGTACGATTTTCATTTCGGCTGGGTGCTTCTTGTATAACAGCGAAGTCAGGATTGCATTCAGACCGACCGACTTTCCCTGTCCAGTGGCACCGGCTACGAGCAGGTGGGGCATCTTGGCGAGGTCGAACATAAACACCTCGTTGGTGATGGTCTTTCCCATCGCGCAGGGCAGTTCCATCGTCGTCTCTTGGAATTTCTTCGAGTTCAGGATGCTCTCCATCGATACAATGTTGGGCTTGGCGTTCGGCACCTCAATACCAATGGTTCCCTTACCGGGAATGGGAGCGATGATACGGATTCCCAGTGCAGAGAGGCTTTGGGCGATGTCTTCTTCCAGTCCTCTGATTTTCGAAATGCGTACGCCCGGTGCCTGTGTGATTTCGTAAAGCGTAATGGTGGGTCCCACGGTTGCCTTAATGGAAACAATCTCAATGCCGAAGGTACGAAGCACCTGTACGATGCGGTTCTTGTTGGCCGTCTGCTCGTCCATATCGATATAGGGCTTGCCGTCGTCATCGTATTTCTTCAGTAAGTCGAGTGTGGGATAGCGGTAGTTTTCCAAATCGCGTTTGGGGTCGTAGGGCTCCAGCATCTCGTCGCCCACAGGCACCAAGTCCTTGCCGTCAGCTTTCTCCTCGCTTCCAGCCACCTCAACGTCCATATCCAGTTCACCGCTTTCCGGTTCGCTCTTTTCGTCGTCATAGGCAGGCTCGTTGGCGATGGCAATGTCTTCGCCCACAAACTCTACCGTCTGTGGAGCAGGATTGTCATAGGCCATTTGCTCGTCTGCGTATTCATCCTGCTCGTTGTCGCTGTATTCAGCTTCCTCCTCCTCATTGGCTTCGGCACCCTCGTTTACCGTAAACTTCACTTTCTTCAAGTAGTGGCTGGGGTTGAAAATATTGCGGATGAAGAAGATGGTCTCGGCACTGATGTAGGTCAGGAACACGATGGCCGACATTATCAGCAGTGCCGTCAGCCCCGGTGTGCCTATCAGTCCTTCGACAGACTGACAGATGAAGAGCCCGTGGTCGCCGCCCGGATTGAAGCAGGCATTTGCAAAGAGCGGCTGCAGAAACTTGGCAAACGTGACAGAAGTCCATATCATCACGATGGCCAGACACATAAACCACTTGAGTAGGTTCACCTTATATGCCCGCATCAAGTTGACCGCTGCCAGCAGAAGAAACACGGGAATAAAGAATGCCGAGAGCCCAAAGCATCGCTTTACGAAGTAGTGGGCACTGTAAGCACCCAGTGAGCCACAGCTATTCTGAAACTCGTGCTTCTGGTTCATCAGTTCGCCAGCCTGCGGTGCTTCTATCATACTCTGGTCTGCCGCTCCCGTTGAGAAGAACGAAATGAATGATAGCACGAAGAATATTGCGGTCACAAAGAGCACGATGCCGATGATGAAATTCAGCCGCTCATTATGAAAAATACGGTCTACGCCCATCACTTCCGTAAAGGATGACGTTTTCTTTTCTTTCTTTATTTTCTTTGCCATAAACAGAGTCGTCGTCTAAATTATTTTGCAAAAGTAGCTGAAAAATGTCAGAATTCAGTATAAAATCACCTTTTTTTTGTATTTTTGCACGCTGAAAACAAAATCCGTCAATGAAAAAAGTCATCTATAGTCGTTACGACAAACAGAAGATAGCCAGCCTGCCGCGTGTCCTCTTCGAAGGCCGTGTTGTGGTTGTATTGTCGGAAGGGGAGGCCCGCAGAGCTGTTGACTGCCTGCTGAGCCAGCCAATACTGGGCATTGACACCGAGACGCGACCATCTTTTCGCAAAGGTACCGTCTACCGTGTGTCGCTGCTTCAGGTCTCTACCTACGACACCTGTTTCCTGTTCCGGCTGAATCACACGGGAATGACCGACGATATCATCCGGCTGCTTGAGGATACTACGGTGCCTAAGATAGGCCTTTCGCTGCGCGATGACCTTTGCTCACTTCATCGCGTGGCTCAGTTTGAGCCGGGCTTTTTCGTCGACCTTCAAGACCACGTGAAAGAGATTGGCGTCGAAGACCTCAGCCTACAGAAGCTATATGCCAATTTCTTCGGTCAGAAGATCAGTAAGGCGCAGCGGCTGACAAACTGGGAGACCGATGTCTTGAGCGAGAAGCAGAAACGCTATGCCGCAACCGACGCGTGGGCTTGCATCCAGCTCTACGACGAACTGATGCGGCTGGAGCAGACGGGTGATTATGAACTGATAAAAGTAGAAGCCGATGTACAAGCAGATTGTTCTAAAGAAGGGGAAGGAAGAGAGTCTTAAACGCTACCATCCGTGGATATTCTCCGGAGCCATAGCCCGAGCCGATGAAGGTATTGAGGAGGGGCAGTTGGTCAGCGTTTTCACAGCCGACGGTCAGTGGGCTGCCACGGGACACTATCAAATAGGCTCCATTGCCGTTCGCATCTTGTCGTTCAGCGATGTGCCCATTGACGACGTTTTTTGGCAGAAACGCCTACAGTCTGCCCTCCAAATGCGCATCGCCATCGGCATAGCCGACAATCCTCAGAACAATACTTACCGGCTGGTGCACGGCGAAGGCGACCGGCTACCCGGTCTGGTAATCGATGTCTACGGCTCCACGGCCGTGATGCAGGCTCACAGCGTGGGAATGCATCTCTGTCGCGAAACCATCGCCCGCCAGTTGGTGCAGGTGATGGGTAGCCGCATTCAGCACGTCTTCTATAAAAGCGAGACTACACTGCCCTATAAAGCCGACCTGCAACAAGAGAACGGCTTCCTCTATGGTGGTAGTACCGATGATACGGCACTCGAGAATGGATTGCGCTTTCGTGTTGACTGGCTGCGAGGGCAGAAGACCGGTTTCTTTGTCGACCAGCGCGAGAACCGCTCGTTGCTGGAACGCTATGCCCACGGTCGCCGCGTACTCAATATGTTCTGCTATACTGGCGGTTTCTCTTTCTATGCAATGCGGGGTGGGGCAGCACTGGTCCACTCCGTGGACAGTAGTGCCAAAGCCATTGAGCTGACACGCCAGAATGTGGCACTTAATTTTCCCGAAGATCCGCGTCACGAAGCATTCTGCGACGATGCATTCAAGTTTCTCGACGGCATCACGCCCGGTGCTTACGACCTCGTTGTGCTCGATCCGCCGGCCTTTGCCAAGCATCGTGCAGCGCTCCATAATGCGTTGAAAGGCTACACCCGACTCAATCAGAAAGCACTTGAACGAATGCAGCCCGGCAGCATCCTCTTTACTTTCTCTTGTTCGCAGGTGGTCACTAAGGAGCATTTCCGCAGTGCCGTCTTCACGGCTGCCGCTCTCGCCCGTCGCAGTGTGCGCATCCTGCACCAGTTGCACCAGCCTGCCGACCATCCTATCAACATCTATCACCCAGAGGGTGAATACCTGAAAGGACTTGTACTCTATGTGGAGTAGCACGGCCCAGCGCGTCAGCCTGTATATCCGCAGCCAGCATCTGCTCTCCGATGGCGATAGCTGTCTCGTGGCTCTCAGCGGTGGGGCTGATAGTGTGGCATTGCTGTTGCTGCTCGGCGAACTGGGGTATCGGGTAGAGGCGGCCCACTGCAACTTCCATCTGCGGGGCGAAGAGGCTGAGCGCGATGAACAATTCGTGCGCCAGCTATGCGAGAGCAGAGCTGTTCCGCTCCATCTCGCCCACTTTGATACCCGCCAGTATGCCGTGCTCCATCACGTCAGCATTGAGATGGCTGCCCGCCAGTTGCGCTACCGTTACTTTGCCCAGCTGCGTGCCGATCTTGGCTTGGCTGCTGTTTGCGTAGCCCATCACCGTGACGATTCGGTGGAGACACTACTGATGAACTTGATACGCGGGACGGGCATCCACGGGTTGCACGGCATTCGTCCCAAGCGCGACCACATCATTCGTCCGTTGCTTTGTTTAAGCCGCTCAGAAATAGAAGATTATCTTAACTTCGTTCATCAGGATTACGTGACGGACAGCACCAATCTTACTGCCGATATCGTGCGTAATAAAATAAGGTTACGCGTGCTCCCTTTGCTCAATGAAATCAATCCCGCTGCCAGCCGCAACATCCAGCGGACTGCAGAGAACATAGCCGAGGCCGAAACAGTATACGATGCGGCTGTCGCACAATACTTGGAAAGGATTGTTGGAACTGGCGAGAATGGTGAAGTAAAAGTGAACATTTCGGACATTAGGAGCGAGGCTGTTCTTTTCGAATTGCTGCATCCCTATGGCTTCAATGCCGTGCAGATAGGGGAAATTTACAAACAACTGGCAGCACCGACAGGGCAATGTTATCAAGGAGACGACTGTGAATTGTTGCTCGACCGCGGTTGGCTGCTGATACAGCCACTGCAACAGCCTTTCAAGCCGATGAAGTTGCCTGAGGTGGGTAACTACGTTGTCAGCGCAAGCACTACGTTGAAGGTCGAATTGGTTGAGGTGCAGAGTGGGGGAGAGATTCCGCGTGAGCAGTATTGTGTGGGCATTGATGCTGCCGATGTGTCATTCCCTTTATTGTTGCGCCCCGTCGAAACCGGCGACCGTTTTCAGCCTTTGGGAATGCAGGGGTCAAAGCTGGTCAGTGATTATCTGACCGACCGCAAACGGACGCTCTTTGAAAAGCGCCGCCAGCTCGTCGTCACCGATGCCCGTGGCCGTATTCTATGGCTCGTCGGCGAACGGATAGCCCATCCCTTCCGCATTACAGAAGACACCCGCCAGATGCTGCGACTGCATCTCTTGCAGTCGTCCTAAGTCTCGTTAGGAAACAATGTGTTTCTTTACAATGCCTTCCGTATGCTGAAAGCCCGTTGAGCAATCACTTATAGGGTGGGGCATATACATATTATAATAAAGGCAGTTGCTGGATTCTTTGGGGCTAACGATAGTGAACGTGGAGCTGATGTTGTTGCTATTGGCGGTGCTTAGCAGTCGCGGTCCTTTTTCATAACGAAAAAGGACCGCGGCTGTTTATGGGGTATCCGAATGGATGCAAATTACAGGAATGCGACGGTGAGGCCGGCCATTACGATGCTGACCATCGACATCAGCTTGATGAGGATGTTGAGCGAGGGGCCGCTGGTGTCCTTGAACGGGTCGCCTACGGTGTCGCCTACGACAGTGGCCTTGTGGCAGTCGGAGCCTTTACCGCCGAAGTTGCCCTCCTCTACCATCTTCTTGGCATTGTCCCAAGCACCACCGGCATTGGCCATAAAGACGGCCAGCGTGAAGCCTGCCGAAAGACCTCCTGCGAGGAGTCCCATCACACCGGCCACACCGAGCAACAGACCCACAACGATGGGAATGGCGATGGCGAGCAGTGAGGGGAATATCATTTCACGCTGGGCACTGCGAGTGGAGATTTCTACACAGCGGCCATAGTCTGGCGTGCTCTTACCTTCCAGAATTCCTTTTATCTCGCGGAACTGGCGACGTACTTCTTCGACCATTGTCTGCGCAGCACGTCCCACGGCACCCATTGTGAGTCCGCAGAACAGGAAGGCTGCCATCGCACCGATGAATGTGCCCACAAGCACTTTGGGATTCATCAGGTTTACTTGGAAGAAGTTCATAAAGTCTACCATATTGGCACTCGACGGATTGAATACATTGCCGGCAGCGTCGATAAACTGATGGCCGCTATCAACGGCTCGCTGCATCGCAATCTTGATTTCCTCTACGTAGGATGCCAGCAATGCCAGTGCCGTCAATGCAGCAGAACCGATGGCAAAGCCCTTACCAGTGGCGGCTGTGGTGTTGCCCAGTGCGTCCAATGCATCAGTGCGATGGCGCACTTCCTCGCCCAGCTCACTCATCTCGGCATTGCCGCCGGCATTGTCGGCAATGGGGCCATAGGCATCAGTGGCCAATGTAATACCCAGCGTGGAGAGCATACCCACGGCCGCGATGCCGATGCCATAAAGACCGCGCGACAGGCTGGTGGCATCCACGGCAAGACTGAATCCATTGGCGCAAAGGTAGCTGAGGATGATGGCCACGGAGATGGTGACTACGGGAATCATTGTGGAAATCATTCCCGTGCCGATGCCTTTGATGATAACGGTGGCACTGCCTGTCTGTGAGGCAGCCGCTATCTGCTGTGTGGGGCGATAGGAGTGGGAGGTGTAGTATTCGGTGCCCTGTCCGATGATGACACCCGCCGCCAGTCCGGTGAGAACGGAGAACGAGATGCCCAGCCAGCCCTCGAGTTGCAGCAGATACAGAATAAGGAAAGTAGCAGCGGCAATGAGGATGGCCGAGACGTTGGTCCCTAATGCCAGCGATTTCAGTAGGTCTTTCATCGTGGCTCCTTCCTTAGTGCGGACGAGGAAGATACCAATGAGTGAGAGGAAGATGCCAATGGAGGCAATAATCATTGGTGCAATGACGGCACGCATCTGCATATCGCCGCTAAGGGCAAAGGCTGTTGCTCCGAGGGCTGCCGTGGAGAGAATGGAGCCACAATAGCTCTCATAGAGGTCGGCACCCATTCCGGCTACGTCGCCCACGTTGTCGCCTACGTTGTCGGCAATCGTGGCGGGATTGCGCGGGTCGTCCTCAGGGATGTCTTGCTCAACCTTACCGACGAGGTCGGCTCCTACGTCGGCCGCCTTCGTATAGATGCCGCCGCCCACACGTGCAAAGAGTGCCTGCGTGGAGGCACCCATCCCGAAGGTGAGCATCGTGGTAGTAATCGTGATAAGGGCGGTGGAGTCACCGTTGTAGAAGTGGCTCAGGATGAGAAACCAGATGGCAATGTCGAGCAGTCCCAGTCCCACGACGACGAGCCCCATTACGGCTCCCGAGCGGAAAGCAACGCGCAGTCCGCGGTCCAGTCCCTGACGAGCCGCATTGGCTGTACGGGCCGATGCATAAGTGGCAGTCTTCATTCCGAAGAAACCAGCCAGCCCGCTGAAGAGTCCGCCGGTAAGGAATGCGAAAGGTACCCACGGGTTTTGTACGCCCAGTCCATAGGCCATAACGGCAAAGATAACAGCGAGGATGGCAAACACAATGCCTACCACTTTGTATTGCTGCTTCAGGTAGGCCATTGCGCCTCGGCGTACGTGGCCTGCAATCTCGCGCATACGGGGAGTGCCCTCGTCTTCGCCCATCATCTGGCGAAAAAAGTACCAAGCCATACCCAGTGCTACGATGGAGCTGAGGGGTATGAGCCAAAATACAACAGGTATAGTCTGCATAGTTTTAAATGTTGAAAGGGGTTGAATGTATAATCTTAGAAGGTTATGATGTTCGTTCAGACAGAGACTTGAGGGTTAGTCATCTCCGTATTCTGACAGTTCCTCAGCCTCGTCGTCGGGGTCGGCGGCTATCTCGAAGGTGGTGCGATAGTTTTCTTCATTGATTTCGTCGTCGCTGAAGTCCATCGGCTCTTCGGGCTCTTCGTCATCGTCATCGTCGTGGTTGCGATAGTCATCCTCCGGTAGGTCTTCTTCGCTACCTTCGCCGCCTTTCTGGTCGAACTTGATGCGGGGCTTTTCAGGCTCAGGCTTCAGCTTGGCAAAGATGGCTTCCACCCACGTTCCTTTTGCCACTTCGAGCACCTCGTAGCCGTCGGCCACTTTCTTCTCGTACATTCCACCTTTCTTGTGGAGCCGGTCCTTTGGCAGTGTGGTCGTAGAGATGTCGAAGCCGCTCTCGATGATATCTTGTATGCTCTGCGACAGAGAGTCCCATCCACCTCCAAAGTTGCGGTCGAGCACTTCGATGAGCTTGGCTGCAGAGATGTGGCGGATATTCTCGTACGTGAGGTCGGTGACACGCATTATGGGGCGTTTCTTGACTGCCCACGTCACCTTTGCGGCATCGTCGAGTCTCACTTGTCCTACTTTATAGCCCAGCTTCTCGTATTTCTTCTTGACGGCAGGTAGGTCTTCTTTCAGCTCTTCTATCATAAATGCGCTGCGGATAATGTCGACGTAGTGCCGCAGGTTGTCTTTCAGTTCTGCGTCTTTCTCTGCACTGTCGAGCATCCTGAACACGTCGTTCTCCTGAACGTCCCATACGCTGCTCTTATTGAGCGACTTGAGGCCTGCCCCTTTCTTGGCGTTTGCGGTTGGTTGTTTCATTCTGTATGATTTTTTAAATAGGTTCTTGGAATATGTTTGGCTGCAAAGGTAGGGAATAATTATGAATTATGAATGATGAAAGGGTAATTATTTTTTTGCGTTCTCGGATTTTATGCTTACTTTTGCGGCTGATTATGACAGAACCGTTGGCAGAGAGACTGCGACCGCGAAAGCTGGCCGACTACATCGGACAGCGCCACTTGGTGGGCGAGGGGGCCGTGCTGCGTCAGATGATAGACGCGGGGCGTATCTCGTCGTTCATCCTTTGGGGGCCGCCGGGGGTGGGAAAGACCACGTTGGCGCAGATTATTGCCCACCAGTTGCAGACTCCTTTCTTCACGCTCTCGGCCGTGACCAGCGGCGTGAAGGATGTGCGCGAGGTGATAGAGCGGGCGCAGAAAGGACGTTTCTTCAACGAGGCATCTCCTATCTTGTTTATTGACGAGATTCACCGTTTCTCCAAGTCACAGCAAGACTCGCTGCTGGGAGCTGTGGAGAAAGGGACGGTGACGCTGATAGGAGCTACGACAGAGAATCCCTCATTCGAGGTCATCCGCCCGTTGCTTTCCCGTTGTCAGCTGTATGTGCTCAAGCCGTTGGAGAAAGACGACCTGATGCAGCTGCTCCAACGGGCCGTCACTACCGATACGGTACTGAGCCAGCGGAACATAGAACTGCGCGAGACGGGGGCGATGATGCGATACAGTGGCGGCGATGCCCGACGGCTACTCAATATATTGGAGCTGGTAGTCGAGGCTGAGGGCGATGCGGAGACGGTGGTCATCACTGACGAGCTGGTGAGCCAGCGTTTGCAACAGAACCCTTTGGCCTATGATAAGGATGGCGAGATGCACTACGATATTATCTCGGCCTTTATTAAGAGTATTCGCGGCAGCGACCCCGACGCGGCGCTTTACTGGTTGGCACGGATGATAGAGGGTGGCGAAGATCCGCAGTTCATTGCCCGTCGGTTGGTTATCAGTGCGGCCGAAGATATCGGACTGGCCAATCCTAATGCGCTGCTGCTGGCGAATGCAGCCTTTGATGCCGTGATGAAGATAGGCTGGCCCGAGGGGCGCATCCCATTGGCCGAGGCCACGGTCTATCTGGCTACCAGTGCCAAGAGCAATTCTGCCTATCTTGGCATAGACGCTGCGCTCGGAATGGTTAGGCAGACGGGCAATCAGCCTGTGCCGCTGCCCATCCGCAATGCCCCCACACAGCTGATGAAAGATTTGGGCTATCACGACGGCTATAAGTATCCTCACGACTATCCCGGCCACTTCACGCCGCAGCAGTATTTACCTGATAGTATTGCTACGCAGCGCATCTGGCACGCTCAGCACAGTCCAGCGGAGGAGGTGCTCTATCAGCGGATGGTCAACTACTGGGGCGAGCGATATAAGGATTAAAGGTAAAAAGATTAAAACTGACGATGGACACACTGCAACAGTTGTTGGAATTCTTAGGCACATTTGCTTTTGCCATTTCCGGCATTCGTCACGCTGCGGCCAAGCACTTCGATTGGTTTGGTGGCTATGTCTGTGGTATTGCCGTAGCCATAGGCGGCGGAACTATTCGCGACGTGATGCTGAGTACGACACCTTTTTGGATGACAAGTCCCTTCTATATGATTTGCACCGCAGCCGCTCTTCTCTTTGTCATCCTCTTTGCCCGTCATCTGGAGCGTCTCCACAACACGTGGTTTGTTTTTGACACTTTTGGCTTGGCACTTTTTACCATCGCCGGCCTTCAAAAGAGCCTACTCTATGGGCAGCCTTTCTGGGTAGCCATTATTATGGGATGTATCACTGGAGCTGCGGGTGGCGTAATCCGTGATGTGTTGCTCAACAACGAGCCCGTCATCTTCCGTCGTGAGATTTATGCCATTGCAGCCGTGTTGGGTGGAGTGCTGTATTGGGGGCTGTACACGTTGGGGGTTGCACAGGAAATTACCATTGCCGCTTCGTTCCTCCTTATCGTTGCCATCCGTTTCCTTGCCGTACGCTACCACATCTCTTTGCCTACGCTGAAAGAGTAGGCACATCTTTTTCGCCTTTTCTTCAATTTAGACAGACACGAAAATAGTGTGATGGACGACTTATAAAAGATGCCACTGCAATATACGTCGAAAGCCGTGCTGAATAGTAATCAGCACGGCTTTTGGCGTATTATTCGTACCGCATTGAACGGGCAGGATGAATGCGGGAGACGAGATGGGATGGGGCTATCAGCACAAAGACGGAAACGAGCAGGGTCGCAGCATTGAGTAGCAGGACGAGGGGAATGCTGAGTTCTACGGGAGCCGTGCTGACGTAATAGGTCTGTGCATCGAGCGTAACAATACCGGTATACTGCTGGAGCAGGACAAGCCCGATGCCGACGAGATTGCCCCAAAGCAGTCCGCGTCCAATGATAAAGATGGCAAACCAAAGGAAAGTGTGGCGGACGGTGGCGTTGCGGGCACCGAGTGCCTTTAGGATTCCTATCATCTGCGTGCGCTCCAAGATGATGATGAGCAGCCCACTAATCATCGTGAAACCAGCCACGCATATCATCAGAATAAGAATAATCCATACGTTCATATCCAGCAACTCCAGCCAAGAAAATATTTGGGGATAGGCTTCGTAGAGCGTCTGCGATGTGAAGATGTCGCCATACTTGTCAGGACGGCGGTTGACACGGTCTACAACCTGTTGGGCGATGCTTTCCAATTGGTCGAAGTCGGTGACGGTCAGTTCTGCCCCAGAGCATTGGTCGGGCTCCCATCCGTTGAGCTTCACAGCGGTATAGAGGTCGATGAGACAGATGTTTTGGTCGAACTGGCTCATATTGGTCTCGTAGATGCCGCTGATGGTGAAGCGGCGTGCACGGACATCCTCGCCGGTTATGAAGTAAGCGTAGATGCGGTCGCCGGCTTTCAGTTGCAACTTGTCGGCTATTCGCTTTGACATCAATATCTGATTGGTGCTCTTCTGCTCGGAGAAGGCCGGCATCTCTCCGCTGACGATGTGCTGCTTTAGAAATGTGGGGTCGTAGTCGGAGCCGATACCCTTAAGGGCCACGCCGAGGAAGTCGGCGTCGGTCTTAAGAATACCCTGTGTGACTGCAAACCGTTGCACTCGCTTGATACCGTCGATGCTGCGGAGTGCCCGTATGAGCGAATCGCTGATGCAGATGGGGTAGGGGTCAGTGGTCTGCAGTGCCATAAAGTTCTCAACCTGAATGTGATTGCCGAATCCTGCCACTTTGTCGCGTATGGTGTGCTTGAATCCCAATACGACGCTGACAGTGATAATCATCACGGCCAGTCCGATGGCTACGCCGATGGTAGCAATACGAATGGCCGGACGGCTCACTTTGCGTCGGTCGTCGTCGGCAGTGAAAAGCCGGTGGGCTATGTAAAAAGGCAGTTTCAAGTCTGGTTGAAAGGCTGAGAGGTTTTAAAAAGTTCTTGAACCTAATGGTCCCCTGATGGCCAAGTGGGTTTGCGGGAATGCCAATGCTGCTTACGGTCTAAACGACTCTTCCGGGATAGGCCTCGAGTGCTTTCTGCAGTACAACGAGTGCACGCTCAAGATCTTTCTTCTTCAGCACATAGGCTATACGCACCTGATCGCGGCCGGCACCGGGCGTCGTGTAGAATCCGGCGGCAGGGGCCATCATTATCGTCTCGCCCTCATATTGGAATTCGGAAAGGCACCAGCGACAAAACTCCTCAGCGTCGTCAACGGGCAGCTTGGCCACGGTATAGAAGGCACCCATCGGGATGGGCGAATAAACTCCCGGAATGCGGTTTAGTCCGTCAATCAGACATTTGCGCCGCTCTACATACTCGTCGTACACATCGCGGTAGTATTCCTCAGGAGCATCCAGTGATGCCTCGGCCACAATCTGGCCAATGAGTGGCGGTGACAAACGCGCCTGACAGAATTTCATAACCGCACGGCGCACCTCAGCATTCTTGGTGATGAGGGCTCCTATGCGGATGCCGCATTCACTGTAACGCTTGGAGACGGAGTCGATAAGGATGACGTTCTGCTCAATGCCTTCCAGATGGCAGGCCGAAATGTAGGGAGAACCTGTGTAGATATACTCGCGATAGACCTCGTCAGAGAAGAGGTAGAGGTCGTACTTCTTCACCATATCGCGTATCTGCTGCATCTCACGGCGGGTGTACAGATAGCCAGTGGGATTGTTGGGATTGCAGATCATAATGGCTCGTGTGCGGTCGTTGATGAGCTCCTCAAACTTCTCAACCTTTGGCAGCGAGAATCCTTCGTCGATAGTGGTGGCTATCGTGCGGATTCTTGCTCCGGCCGAAATGGCAAAAGCCATATAGTTGGCGTATGCCGGTTCGGGCACGATAATCTCGTCGCCGGGATTCAAGCACGACATAAAGGCAAAAAGAACAGCCTCACTGCCACCCGACGTGATAATGATGTCGTCGGCTGTGACATTGATGTTATATTTGGCATAGTAGCTCACCAGCTTCTCGCGATAGCTGAGATAGCCCTGCGACGGCGAATACTCAAGAATGTCGCGGTCGATGTGCTTCAGTGCGTCAAGTCCCACCTGTGGCGTAGGCAAGTCGGGCTGGCCGATGTTGAGATGATAAACCTTCGTTCCTCGCTTCTTGGCGGCGGCAGCCAGTGGTGCCAGTTTGCGTATAGGTGACTCTGGCATTTCCAGTCCGCGTACAGATATTTCAGGCATCTTTCTGTGTGTGAATATTGTATTTTACGTAAAAACTGATGCAAAGGTAGGAAGAAATTATGAATTATGAACGATGAATTAAGATTTATTTTGCATTTTCGGATTTTATGCTTACTTTTGCACGGCTTTACCAAACAAATTCGAGCTATGAACTATCAGGAACTACTGGATGCACAGAACAGCCGCAGTCCGCAGAAAACCAAGCTGCCAATCGGCGATTATTACCGGCAGACAGTCGACGGAAAGTACCGCTACGTGGTGGACATACGTCAGCAACTGACGGAGAATATCGTGTTCTCGGAGGCGTTGAAGACGGAGTGTGAGAAAAATAAGTCGCTGGTCAATAACCATCAGTTGCACTACGAGGCGCAGCAGGAAGGTACAGACATCGTGAAGCTGACTATTGAGCAGGGTAGCTATCAGACTTTTGAGCAGTTGCTACACGACAATCCTGCTGTGCTTGCCCAGCAAGACTTCATCGACAACACGGTGAAAGACTTGCTCGAGACCACAGCCTATCTGCACGCACAGGGCATCTGGCACATCTGCTATGCACCACAGAACGTGTTCGCCCGTAAGGGTGACAATGGCCTGATGTTGCTCTCCCACGGTTCTTTCTATCTGGGAATGAGCGACCCGAAGGACCTTTACGAAGGTATGGAAGAGTGTATTGC
>JAFUZD010000131.1 GCA_017476785.1 Prevotella sp.
ATTGGCTTGTAACCCACCCCCTCCCCCTCCCGACGGGAGGGGAGTATGATTGGCTTGGGACCCACCCCCAACCCCTCCCGACGGGAGGGGAGTATGGTTTGTTTGATGTATCTGGTCTTCTGTCATTGTATATTGATTATTCTTTAACGATTAGCTTACTAAGCTCCCCTCCCGTCGGGAGGGGTTGGGGGTGGGTTGTTAATCCTCACTCATATCAGCCATCATCTTACGATACATCGTGTAGATGCGCTGCCGCGAGATGTAGCCCTTTAGGTGCTGGTCGCGGTCGAGCACGGGCAGCCAGTCAGCCTGCGTCCGGTCGAAGGTCTTCATCACCTCGGCCATCGGCGCGTCCTCGTTGAGGGTGGCCGCAGGCTCGGCCATCAGCTGATGAGCCTTAAAATGGTGATAAAGCTCCGTGCGGAACACCACGTGGCGAATTTTCAGTATATTGATTTCGCCCAGCAGACTGCCGGCCGCGTCTAATACGGGCAAGTAGCTGGTGCGGCTGCGACTGATGCTGTGTACAATCTGCCCCAGTTCCATATCGGGCTTCACGGCCTGATAGTCGCGGTCGATGACCGAGTCGAGACTCATCAGCGTCAGCACGGCGTGGTCGGTATGATGCGTGATGAGCTTGCCCTGACGGGCCAGACGCATACCGTAAATGCTATGGGGCTCAAAGATGATGATGGTCAGATAGGCACACACCGAGACAATCATCAGCGGCATAAACAGGCTGTAGCCGCCCGTAATCTCGGCAATGAGGAAGATGCCCGTCAGCGGAGCGTGCATCACGCCCGACATCACGCCGGCCATTCCCAGCAGGGCGAAATTCTTCTCCGGCACGTAGACGCCGATTTGATGCATATTCCACACGCGAGAGAAGAGGAAGCCGCTGAAGCATCCGATGAAGAGGCTCGGGGCAAACGTTCCGCCGCAGCCGCCTCCACCATTGGTAGCACTGGTGGCAAAGACCTTCGTAAAGAGCACCAGTGCCAAGTAGAGTATCAAGTATTCGTGGTGCCCGTAGAAGAGCGAGTTGTCAAGAATCTGGTTCCAGTCGGCCTCTGTCCGCCCATTCAGCAGCAGGTTGATGGCACGGTAGCCCTCGCCGTAGAGTGCGGGAAAGAGGAAGATGAGCGTGCTGAGTATGGCCCCGCCCAGCAGCAACCGCGCATAAGGGCTGTTCTTATAGCGCGCAAACATATCTTCGCAGGCATTCATCGTCCTGATGAAATAGAGGCTCACCAGCCCGCAGAAGATTCCCAGCAGCACCGTGGCCGGCACCCGCTGGATGGTCCAGTCGCTATCCAGATGGAAAGTGAACAGCGCAGCATCGCCACGGAAGATATAGGTGAAGCAGGTGGCCGTGACGCAGGATATCAGGATAGGCAGCAGCGAGGCCATCGTCAGGTCGATCATCAGCACCTCGAGCGTGAACACCAGTCCAGCTATCGGCGCCTTAAAGATACCGGCAATCGCGCCCGCCGCACCGCAGCCCACGAGCGTCATCAGCGTCTTACTGTCCAGTTTGAACAACTGCCCCAGATTGCTGCCAATGGCCGAGCCGGTCAGCACGATGGGAGCCTCGGCACCTACAGAACCGCCAAAGCCGATGGTGATGGCCGAGGCGATGACCGACGACCACGTGTTGTGCGCCTTCAGCCGGCTCTTGTTGGCACTGATGGCATAGAGTATTCGCGTGATGCCGTGCGAGATGTTGTCTTTCACGATGTAACGGATGAAGAGCGACGTCAAGTAGATGCCCACCACCGGATAGACCAGAAACAGCCAGTTGGTCTCGCGGTTGCTGAACGAACTGGTCAGCAGGGCCCCTATCTCATTAATCATTCCGTGAAGGATAAAAGCGGCCACCGCGGCAAAGAAGCCCACGAAAAAGGCGAGGATGAGCAAGAACATCCTCGGACTGATATGTTCCGAACGCCACGCATTCAGGCGTCCGAACATCGTAGACTGCATCCTTTCTACCGTCGTTTCCATCGGAACTGCAAAGATACGACAAATCGGAGATTCTGCAAAGAAATCTCCGATTTTATTTTGGAGGCTGCCCCGGCAACGGCATTGCTGGGACAGTCATTGATACCGTCAGCGAACCTTATTTCTTAGGCAGCAGCGTCATAAACCACTTGGTAATCTCCGGGTCGTGGTGGCTTGCTATCACAACGGGGTTGCCCGTGTCAAGTTTCAGGATAGCATCCATATCTTCTGCAGTCAACTCAAAGTCGAAGATGTTCAGGTTCTCTGCCATACGTTCCTTGCGGCTCGACTTCGGAATGATGATGACATCGCGCTGAATCAGATAGCGCAGTGCCACCTGCGGTCCCGTCTTGCCATACTTCCGCCCTATCGAGATGAGCGTCTCATTGGTAAAGAATCCGTTTTTCCCCTCAGCCAGCGGTCCCCACGACATATGAGCAATGCCCAGTTCGTCCATATACTTACGGCTCTCCACCTGCTGCTGGAACACGTGTGTCTCCACTTGGTTCACCATCGGCACAATCTCGTTGTTCGCGGCCAAGTCGATAAAGTGGTCGGGATAGAAGTTAGAGACTCCTATGGCGCGGCACTTGCCTGCCTTATAAGCCTCCTCCAGTGCCCGCCACGCACCGTAGCGGTCGCAGTAAGGCTGGTGGAGCAGCATCAGATCGATGTAGTCTGTCTGCATCTTGCGCAGGCTCTCATCAATCGAGGCCTTTGCCCGCTCGTAGCCAAAGTTCGACATCCACACTTTCGACACGAGGAACACTTCATCGCGGGCAATGCCACTCTTCAGTACGGCGTTTCCCACGCCCTCCTCGTTCTGATAGGCCTGCGCCGTGTCTATCATCCGATAGCCCACCTCGAGGGCATCACTTACACAACGCTCACACTCTGCGGGCGACACTTGGAACACTCCGTAGCCCATTTGCGGCATCTCAACGCCGTTGTTCAGTTTAATCGTTTTCATTGTTTCTTACAGTTATTGATGAGTTTCGCCTTTACATTAAATCATATTACGGCAGCAAAGATAAGCATAAATCCCCAGACTCTTCTTACAAAAAGTTCGGGGATTTTTTCACTTTTCTGCCAGAATAAGGGCAGAAACGCGACAGCTACTGGATTCAGAAGCTCAGATGTACGCCCGCCATCACCGTGGCGCGGGGCATCGGGTAGCCGTAGTTGATTTCGTAACGCTGGGCCAGCAGGTTCTCGCCACGCAGCCAGAGGCGCACGAGCGGGCTGACGCGATAGCTCACATTGGCACTGAGCAGGCAGAAGTCGCGCTGGGTGACGTCGGTGATGCCGTCGCCATCCCAGTCTTGCCTAAGACCGCTCAGGTATTGCAGACCGGCACCGACGGTCCATCCGCAACAGCGATAGTCGGCACCGACGTATCCCTTATACTTGGGGGCAGCAGCCAGCTCGTTCTTCATCTGCAGCAGACTGTGGTTGGTGTTC
Organism: Prevotella sp.; assembly: GCA_017476785.1. Lineage (GTDB taxonomy): Bacteria > Bacteroidota > Bacteroidia > Bacteroidales > Bacteroidaceae > Prevotella. The sequence goes on from JAFUZD010000131.1 coordinate 3,463, forward strand.
AGCGTCCAGTGCTGGCCTACGGTGTAGACGCCATTGAGTTCCAGTCCATAGTTCTCCACGCGCCCGGTGTTGACATTGCGCGGCGCGCCTTCAACCATCTGCGTCTGAATCAGATTGTCGCCATTGATGTAGAAGAGATTGATGCCGTAGGTCAGGCGGCACAGACGCTGACGCCACGACAGCTCGTAGTTCCACAGCCGCTCGGGTTCCAAGTCTTCGTTGGAAGGCGGATAGAGATAGAGCTCGCGCATCGTAGGATTGCGATAGCCCTTGCTGGCCATTGCCTTCAGCTCGCCCGTCGGCGTGGGGCGCACGACGACACCCAGCTGCGGCACCCACTCGCTGCCCGTCACCGAGTGATGGTCGAGACGCAGGCCGGCATCGACCGTGAGCCACGGGGTGACGTCTTGCCGGAAGTCCACATAGCCGGCAATCTCGTTGCGATAGGATGCGCCCACGAGCTTGCGGTCGGTCATATAGGGCAGATGGAGCACCTCGCCGGTCTCTTTCGACGTATAGTAGGCACGTCCATAGATGTGCTGATAGTCCAGCCCGACGGTCAGCCGGTTGCCCTCAAAGAGGTTGATGCTCTGATAGAGCGAGACGCCCGTCAGGGCATCCTTCGAACGGAAATACTGCGTCGTAGGGGCTGCGGGGTCGGTGGTTCCGTCGTCTATCTTGTGGCGGCCGAAGTTGGTGTAGACCGTCAGCGCACCGCTGGTATGGCCGTAGTGATTCTCAATGCCGGCCGACACGTTGCCACGCGTAATCCACTGGTCAGCACTCCAGCGCGGACGCTGCACGCTGTCGGGATAGGAGGCATTGAAGCGGGTGATGTTGGCATCCACGTAGGCATTCCAGTTGGCACTGATGTCATAGCCCAGCTTGACATAGCCGCCATACTGCTCGAAGCCCATCCGCGGCCGGTGGTTGTCGCTGCGGTTGTATTGCAGGGCAATGGTGCTGCTGAAGCGTCCGCTGCGCAGCTGGTTGGACAGCTCGGTCTGCACCGTACCCCAGCTGCCGGCTCCGACGTTGAGGTGGGTGCTCACGCCATTACGGTGCATCCCGCGCGTCACGATGTTGATGACGCCACCCATTGCATTCGAGCCATAGAGCACCGATGCCGGCCCGTGAAGCACCTCTACGCGGTCGGCCATCAGCGTCTGGTAGGCATCGCTGATGGGATGCCCATAGACTCCGTTATACTGCGGATGGCCGTCGATGAGGACCAGCAACTGGCCCGCACCGCCCGAGATGCCACGCATATTGATGCCGCCGGCGGCACCGCCACTGACACCGTAGCCCAGCACGCCACGACTGGTTACAAACAGACCGGGCACTTGCTGGCTGATTGTGGGCAGGATGCTGGGCTGCTCTGCGGCCGTCAGACGCTCGCGGCCGACGACACTGACCGTCATCGGCAGATGGCGCACGTCCGTAGCATTGCGTGTACCGGTAACTACAATTTCACCCAAGGCCAGCGTATCGGTCTGGCCATAGACAAAAGTGCTCGCAGCCACTGCGGTTGCGAGCACGGCAAAAGTTCTCTTTATCATTTTCCTAACTCAATAATTACGTATTGCTTGCTGCCCAGCCCTATCTGCTCAGCATAGTCCACGGTGTGGGTGCCGTGCTTCTGGCGGATGCGGTCGGTCAGTGGTTTAGCCGTGTCGCCCGGCTTGTTGGTGTGTCCGAAGACGAGGTCGAGGCAGGCCTGATCAAGTGCCACGGGGTCGAGCGAGGCCAGAATGCCCATATCGCGCAGCTCGGGTGCGTGGGGATGCGAGTCGCAGTCGCAATCAATCGACATATTGTTCATCACGTTGATATAGAGGATGCGCTCGCCGTTGCCGAAGTATTCGTGCACGGCCTGTGCCGCAGCCGCCATCGACTCGAGGAAGTAGTCCTGCTCGGGCAGGTTCTGCCAGAGCGTGGGCGTGGTCTGCACCTTACCGGCTGTATGGATATAGGCCTTTCCATTGGCCGAGGCCACTCCGATGGACGCGTTCTTCAGCACGCCGCCTAAACCGCCCATAGCGTGCCCTTTGAAGTGGGCCAGATTAATCATAAAGTCGTAGTTGGCCAAATGGTTTCCCACGATGTCATATTTAATATGCTTCTTGTCTTTCACGGGAATGCGGATTTCGCCAAACTCGTCCATCAGGTCCACGGCGAAGATACTGTCGAAACCGTGGTCGTGGATGGTCTGCCAGTGAGCTTCCACACTGTTGCGCTTGCCGGCATAGGCCGTGTTGCACTCCACGATGGTGCCGTTCACCTCGTCTACCAGCTGACGGATGAGGGGGGGCTTCAGATAGTTGTTGCCGCCGGCCTCGCCCGTCGATATCTTCACCGCCACGCGGCCGTTGGCCTCGCGTCCCAATGCCTTATATACCTGAACCAAGGACTCGGGGGTGATGTCCTTGGTGAAATAGACTTTCGACTGTGCCGCTGCTGCCAACGAGAGCGTCAATGCACACATAACAATTCCTAACTTTTTCATCATTGTTCTTTTCTCCTTATTATATTATGTTTGTCATTTGCCGGCAAAGATAGGCATTATTTACGAATCAGAACAGCACATTTTACGGATTCTTTTGCACTTTTTCCCGATTCGTCCACAGCCTCCCCTGCAAAAATTCTCGCGAGAATTTGCGGAATTTTCGCGAGAATTCTGAAAATTCTCGCGAGAATTTCCTCCCGTCCTACTTGCGGATGATGGTCACTTGGCCGTCAGCGGTCAGTTTGATGATGCTCGACGGGTCGTGAGGCTTGTGCTCCTGCCGCCTGCTCCAGCACACGTAGTCGACGGCTTCGAGCAATTCGGGAGCGATGTCGCGGTAGTTCTGGGCGGCGGGCTGGCCGCTGATATTGGCCGAGGTAGAGACGATGGCGCGCTGAAAGCGATAGCAGAGCTCCTTTGAGAAGGGCTCGCTGGTGATGCGGATACCGATGGAGCCGTCTTCGGCAATGAGGTTGGGAGCCAGATTGACGGCTCCGTCGAGGATGATGGTCGTAGGCCGGTCGATACAGTCAATCAGCTGCCACGCCACATCGGGCACGTTGCGCACATAGCGCTGCAGGCGGGCATCGCTGTCGACCAGACAGATGAGCGCCTTAGAATCGGCGCGCTGCTTGATTTCGTACACCCGTCTGACGGCCTCGGCATTGGTGGCATCGCACCCAATGCCCCAGATGGTATCGGTGGGATAGAGTATCACCCCACCCTTTCGAAGCACCTCTACGGCATTCTTAATATCCTGTTCCTGTGTCATTTCTTTCTTATTTTCTATTTAATAATTCTCTTTCTTGACGGTCCGGTCATTCCCAACTGAGCAGGTCGGCCTCGATTTCTGGCAGCTGACTGCGGCGGAACGTGGGCTCCGCAATGCCACTGCGCTTCTGCTGCCGGTAGTCGTCCAACAGCCGGAAAGCATACTTGCCCAGAATGGCAATGGCTACCAAATTGCAGAGGGTAATCAAAGCCATACAGAAATCGATGACTACCCACACGGTGTTGAGCGTAGCCAGCGCACCGAACATCACCATCACACCGCCCGACAGCAGCCGGAAAAGCGTGACGGCACGCTTGCTCGAGGTAAGAAACCGCACGTTGGCCTCGCCATAGTAATAGTTGCCGATAATGGAGGAATAGGCAAACAGGAAAATGGCTACTGCCACGAAGACGGGGCCCCACGCTCCCACCTCGCTCTCTAATGCCCGTTGCGTCAGCGAGATGCCATTGAGCTCGGGCGCGTTGTACAGACCGCTGATAAGGATGATGAACGCCGTACAGGAGCAGACCACAAGCGTATCGGTAAACACGCCGAGCGACTGGATGAGCCCCTGCTTGACCGGATGCGAGACGGCGGCCGTGGCGGCGGCGTTGGGGGCACTGCCCTCGCCCGCCTCATTGGAGAAGAGGCCGCACTTCACGCCGTTCATAATCGCTGCACCCACCGTTCCTCCTATCGCCTGCTTGAGGCCGAAGGCTCCTTTGACGATGACCGCCAGCACGTGGGGCACGTACTGGATGTTCATTATAATAATCACTAAGGCCAGTACGAAATAGCCCACTGCCATAATGGGAACCAAGACAGAACTGACCCGTGCAATGCGCTGAATGCCACCGAAGACAATGGCTAACGTAAACACGACAAGCGCTGCGCCCACCAACGCGGGGTCGAAACCAAAGGCCTCTTCCATTGCCCCGCAGATAGTGTTGGTCTGCACGGAGTTGTTGGCCAGCCCGAACGAGAGGATGAGAAGCACCGAAAACAGTACGGCCATCCACTTGCAGTGCAAGCCGCGCTGGATGTAATAGGCCGGGCCGCCGATGAAGGAGTCGGCATTGGGTTGCTTGAACAACTGGCCAAGTGTGGACTCCACAAATGCGGTGGCGGCACCCACAAGAGCCATCACCCACATCCAGAAAACAGCACCGGGGCCACCCACGGCGATGGCGGTGGCCACGCCGGCCAGATTGCCGGTGCCCACACGGGAGGCCAGCGACACGGCAAAGGCCTGAAACGACGAGATATGGCGTTCGCTGCCTGCCGGCTTTACCGACGAGTCGGTCAGCAAGCGCAACATCTCGGGCACCATCCGGAACTGCACGAAGCGCGTACGCCACGTGAACCACAGCCCACAGCCCACGAGGGCGGCTATCAGGCAGTAGCTCCACAGCAGGTCGTTCAGTTCGTTGAGTAGTTCTATCATAAGTGCGTAGTCGTTTTTGTGGTGAGGTGAGCGAGGGGGTGCTAAAACTCAGAAGTGAAGTGGAAATGTATCTTCTCGAAGTCCTGCTGCGCCATCGACAGCACATAGCCGGAGTCGGCGAGGAACACGTCGCGCCCTTCCTTATCCTTTGCCATATACTGATACTTGCGTTTCTTGAAGCTCTCCAGCTCCTGCGGGTCGTCGCTTTCTATCCAGCAGGCCTTATACAGATGGACGGGCTCCCAGCGGCAACGGGCATTATACTCGTTCTCCAAACGGTACTGGATGACCTCAAACTGCAACTGTCCCACGGTGCCGATAATCTTGCGCCCGTTGAACTGATTGACAAACAGCTGGGCCACGCCCTCGTCCATCAGCTGGTCAATGCCTTTCTGCAACTGCTTAGCCTTCATCGGGTCGTCGTTCTCTATGTACTTGAAGAGCTCCGGCGAGAACGAGGGCAGGCCACGGAAGTGCAGCTGCTCACCCTCGGTAAGCGTATCGCCAATCTTGAAGATGCCGTTGTCTGGCAGTCCGACAATATCGCCGGGCCACGCTTCGTCAATGGTCGACTTGCGCTGCGCCATAAACTGCGTAGGACTGGAGAAGCGCACCGTCTTGCCGTTGCGCACGTGCAGATAGGGCTGGTTGCGGACGAACTTGCCCGAACACACCTTACAGAATGCGATGCACGAGCGGTGATTGGGGTCGATGTTGGCCGTTATCTTGAAGATGAAGCCCGTAAACTTGGGCTCGTCGGGCTGCACCATACGCTCCTCGGCCTTCGTCTCGCGCGGACTGGGTGCTATCTCCACGAAGCAGTTGAGCAACTCCTGAACGCCGAAATTGTTGAGAGCCGAGCCAAAGAACACCGGCGCGACCTCTGCCCGGCGGTAAGCCTCCACGTCAAATTCGGGATAGACGCCGTCTACCAGCTCCAAGTCTTCGCGCAACTTGGCTGCATCCTGCTCGCCCACACGGCGGTCCAGCTCGCTGTCATTGAGGTCGACTTCCACTTTTTCGGTCACGCGCTGCTTGTCGGGCGTGAAGAGGTCGAGCTTCTGCTCGTAGATATTGTACACGCCTTTGAACTTGACGCCCTGATTGATGGGCCACGAAAGCGGGCGCACTTTGATTTCAAGCTCCTGCTCCAACTCATCAAGCAGGTCGAAGGGGTCTCTGCCCTCCCGATCCATCTTGTTGATGAAGATGATGACCGGCGTATTGCGCATACGGCAAACCGTCATCAACTTACGCGTCTGGGCCTCCACGCCTTTCGCACCGTCGACCACGATGATGGCCGAGTCGACCGCCGTCAGCGTGCGATAGGTGTCTTCGGCAAAGTCTTGGTGGCCCGGTGTGTCGAGGATGTTGACCTTATATTCCACCCCGTCTTCAGCGGGTGAATAGTCAAACTCCATCACCGACGTCGAGACCGAGATGCCGCGTTGCTTCTCAATGTCCATCCAGTCGCTGGTAGCCGTCTTCTTGATTTTATTACTCTTCACCGCGCCGGCCACCTGTATCTGCCCGCCAAAGAGCAGGAATTTCTCTGTCAGCGTGGTCTTACCGGCATCGGGGTGCGATATAATCGCAAAGGTACGTCGTCTTTCTATCTCTTGATTCATTGTCCTATATTACATCAAATGAGGCTGCAAAGATAGTCATTTTCCAGCAGTTAGCCGAGAAAATAGCCTAAAATTTGTCAATGGAGGGCACAGATAAAGCAACAGGGCAGACAAGTCAACCGCGTGACTTGCCTGCCCTGTAAAATAATATGTAACCGAAATCAATAACGACGCTACCGTCGTTGTCCCATTAGCTAAGCTATTCTTCTTCCTCTCCGTTTCCCAGCATCAGCCGATAACCGACGCCTGACAACTTGAGCGCAGTCTTGTTTTCCACATAAAATCCTATGCTTGGATACTTTGCACTCCAACATCAAATAGTCTTTTCGGAACCTACATTTAGCATTGTCATTATCGAATTCATAGGCCTAATTACTTAAATGAGTTAATGGTTTCTCCCAAATTTGATGAAACTAACACTAACTTAAGCCAATAAAGAAAGCGCAAACTTCATCACACATCGTCCTGGCCTACCACAGCCATATACCTCTATGAGAAGTCTACGCCTTAAACGTATACTCCAATTGAGGTATAATGTTTGCTCTTTCTTCTCGGTCGAGGTGGTAGTTCGGACGATGAATTGAGCTTCAACTATGTCGATTTTGCACAAATTGTGCGATGCAAAGATAATAAAAAAAACGTAACGAGCTATTTTCTCGTCCGTTTTTTTACTTATTTTACCTGTTTCTTTCCTTTATTCCTTAGCAGATTTCAGCTGAGCTATGCATTCCTGCAAGCTGTCTTCCCAGTGAGGAATCTCTATTTCGAACGTGCTTTTAATCTTTGTCTTGTCCAACACGCTGTAATGCGGACGGTTGGCCGGCGTGGGATACTCCGAAGTGTGGAGCGGGCGCACGCGGCACGTGGTGATGCCAGCGAGGCGATGGATGGCCTTAGTGAAGTCGTACCACGACGTGACGCCCTCGTCAGAGAAGTGGTAGACACCGGGAACGATGCCGCGGTTGATGGCGACAAAGATGGCGGCGGCGAGGTCGCGAGCATAGGTAGGCGTTCCTATCTGGTCGAAGATGACGCCCAGCTCGGGCCGTTCCTGCCCCAAGCGTATCATCGTCTTGACGAAGTTGTTGCCGAATGTGGAATAGAGCCACGCCGTACGTACAATCATCGTGCGGCTGCAGAACTTGCTGACACCCAGCTCACCGGCCAGCTTGGTAGAGCCATAGACGCTGTCGGGACAGGGCGTATCGGTCTCTACATAAGGGGTATGCTTGGTTCCATCGAACACGTAGTCGGTCGAAATCTGCACCATCCAGCCACCCCGTTTCTCCACGGCAGCAGCCAGATAGGCCGGTGCAACGGTGTTGAGCGAGGTGCACAGCTCTTTGGCCGTCTCGGCTTTGTCGACCGCCGTATAGGCCGCACAGTTGACGATGCCGTCGATTCTATTGTCGCTGACAAAGCTATTCACTGCTGCCTCGTCGGTAATATCGAGCTCGGCCACGTCCGTATTAAAATAGGTGTGCAGGGGATTCTCCTTCTCCAGCAGTTGCATTTCATTTCCCAGTTGGCCATTACAGCCGGTGATGAGTATACGGAACCCACCTTCTTTCCCTCCCGAGCGGGAAGGACAATCAGTTACTTTGATATCGTTCATATTCATTGCTCTTTCTTGTTTGTGTGATTACAGAGGCCACCTAAGCTCTCCTTCCGAGCGGAAAGGGACGAGATGGCTCAGAACTCAAGCGGTTCTTCCTTATCCTTCAGATAGTAGTCGCTGAGCATCCCGATGAAGGTGGATATCTCGTTGACGGCGTGCTGCGTGTTGGGAGTAATCTCCTTCTTCCGCAAGCGCAGCATCATTACACCGTAGAGCGAGTTGAAGCAGGTTTCTATCTCGTTCTCCTCACGGTTGGCACCGTGATTGCGCAGTTCCACGATATAGGGCAACACCTTATAATATTCTGCATTGTAGAATGGGAACTTCGGACTGGCCAGCAGCTGGGCGTGCAGTTCTTCGAGCATCTGCAGCGTCACCTTATTTATCTGTAAGTGTCCCCGCTCGCGGCAACCTTCGCTGTTCATCATTCTGATTAGGTTGCCAAACCAGTCGGCCTCCTCCTCTTTCTGCTCGTCCGTATAGTCAAACCGCTCAATATATTCGCGGCGGATGCGCGCCAGCGAGCAGTCGAATGCGCGTATCGTGTCCTCCACCTGCCACATATACAGCAGGTATTCGGCAATGTTCTTACGTCTCAGTTCCTGTGCTATAAACATAACTACGTTTTAAAAGAAGCGGTACAGATTGGTCACCGTCCCGAAAAGGATGATTGCCGAGAAGATAATCACCACCGCACCGATAATCTGATTGATAATCTTAATGCCGTTGTCGTCGAAGATGGCCCGCACCTTATCCACCAGCCACGTCAGTCCGAACCACCACACCAAAGCCCCGGCCACGATGCTCAGGAAGCCGATGAGCATCTCAAACGGGCGGTCGGGCAGCACAAAGGCGAACTGAGCGAACAGTCCCATAAAGAGGAAAATAATCAGCGGGTTGGAGAAGGTGACGAGAAAGGCTGTCACCCCGTTGTGCACCAACGTGCCTTTCTGGTTGCCAGAACGGTGAATGTTCTTGGTAGGATCGCTGCGCCACGTGTACACACCGAAAGCCAGCAGCACCGTACTGCCAATGATTTGCAGGTAGAAGCGGTTCTGGTCGTTGTTGACGAAATCCATCACAAAGGCCATACCGAATCCTGTTATCGCCGCATAGATGATATCGCTCACTGCCGCCCCGATGCCCGTTACGAAGCCATACCACCGCCCTTTGTTCAGCGTTCGCTGCACACAGAGCACGCCCACAGGTCCCATCGGGGCTGACGCTATCATACCGATGATCATCCCCTTCAGCATCAGGTCTACGATATTAATATGAATAGGAAATGGCATAGCGAGTGCAAAAATACAAAAAAGTTGGCAGTTAGGAATGGGAATGGGGAGTTTTTATCATTCGCTTTCCAAAAATATGTTAAATGGAAGAAATAACTTCACGCCGAAAAGCCCTAACTGATAACTTTTGTTTACCTTTGCGGAGGTCATACGACAATTATTCATTAAATAACTTATACATCATTATGAATGCACAAGCAACATTGAAGCCATACGTGATTGGCTTGGATTTGGGAGGAACCAACTCGGTCTTCGGTATCGTGGATGCACGCGGAGAAATCAAAGCCACTACTGCCATCAAGACAGGCGGTTTTGAGAAAGTGGAGGACTACGTAGCCGCATCGGTCGAGGCCCTGCAGCCCATCATTGAGCAGGTGGGCGGCATCGAGACCATCAAAGCGATGGGCATCGGAGCCCCCAACGGAAACTACTATAAAGGTACGATTGAGTTTGCGCCCAACCTGCCGTGGGCACACGATGGCATTGTGCCGCTGGCACAGCTGTTCAGCGACTCGCTGGGCATTCCCGTGGCACTGACCAACGATGCCAATGCGGCTGCCATTGGCGAGATGGTCTACGGCGTGGCACGCGGAATGAAGAACTTCATTGTCATCACGCTTGGAACCGGCGTCGGCTCGGGTATCGTTGTCAACGGACAGCTGCTCTACGGGCACGACGGATTTGCCGGCGAGCTGGGTCACGTAGTAATGGTGCGCGACAACGGGCGCAGCTGCGGATGCGGACGCACAGGCTGTCTGGAGGCTTATTGCTCTGCTACGGGCGTGGCACGTACGGCTCGCGAGTTGCTGGAGAAGACCGACCGTCCCTCACTGCTGCGCGAACTGAAGACCGAGGATATCACTTCGATCGACGTGAGCATCGCTGCCGGTAAGGGCGACGAGCTGGCTAAGGAGATTTACGAGTTCACCGGCCATATGCTGGGAGAGGCTTGTGCCGACTTTGCCGCCTTCTCTTCGCCTGAGGCATTCATCTTCTTCGGTGGAATGACGAAGGCCGGCGACCTGATTATGGAGCCCATCAAGCGTGCCTACAATGAGCACGTCCTCAAGATTTTCCGCAACAAGGCTCAGTTCCTCGTCAGCGGTCTTGACGGTGCCAGTGCCGCCGTGCTCGGTGCATCGGCTATCGGATGGGAGATTCAGTAAGAACCTATTCCTGACCACGAAAGTAAAAGAGACTCCGCACTGCGGGGTCTCTTTCGTTTTAAGGACGCACGCAGCAAGCCATACAAGTGTTAAAATTCGGATAGGGACAACGACAAAATGGTCCACATCCTTTGCCATATCAAAAAATCTTCGTACCTTTGCCATCGCTAAGGTTCGCATAACAGCGATTAAAAGGGAATGGGGTGCGAATCCCCGACTGTCCCGCAGCTGTAAGTTCCTTTATGTCCCGCAGACAAGCAACCCACTGTTTCCACTGCTCCCGCGAGGAAATGGGAAGGGGTCTGAAGGGCGGAACGAAGTCAGAATACCTGCCTATAAGCCGTCGGTAACGATGAAAAATGGTTGAAGCGTCTCGATGTAAGGCGCCGAAACACTGCAAGAATTATTTTGTTGGAAGCTCATTAGTACCCCCTGAGGGGGAATGCATCCCGTCTCAGTTGCCACTGGGAATGGATGGAAGTACGGCCTATCAATGTATTGGAATCAACCGTACGTGTATTATTATATAAGTTAATTTAAAGATGGAATATGCCCGGCCGTGAGGTCGGGCATATTCTTTTTCCGCCTCATCCGGCCGCACACGCCGCCCATCTCTGCGCATAGCTTCGGCTGTCCTTCTTCCGACTGACTGAAGAGAATGGGAACTGAGAGACAGGAAAAGAGGTTGGTGCAGGACGCTACCAACCTCGAAAATCCATTGATAAGCACAGCCATAAAAAACGATGGCGCAACTTATCGATGGCAAATATAGGCATTTCACCGATAAAATGCAAATCTTTCGGCAAAAAAATGCATTTTTCTGCATTTCGCTTGGCTGTCACCGTGAAAACATTTACCTTTGCGCCAAACATCCAAATACAATGAAAAAGCATCTGTTATCACTGCTCATCCTGCTGACACTCGGTTTATATACCGGTTGCCAGAAGACCATTACGGGAGCCGAAGAGCCCGAAGAAGAGGAAACGGCCGGAAGCGATAGCAACGACAATCCCGATACGCGCGAGATAGAGTTCGTCACCCCCGAAGACAGTGGCCGGGTACTGACGGTGGTCGAAGCCGTTCAAGCTGAGCTCGGCGAGATTATCACGGTACGGGGATACATCGTGGGAGCCACGTCGCGCACGATGAACAACGCCAAGTATATGCCCCCGTTCGAGGGGCGGTCGGCCCTGATTCTCGCCGACTTGCCGCCCGAAGAGTTTATGAACAGCTTTGTGCCCGACGAGGAGTTGCCCGTCTGTCTGACTGATTTCAAGCAATATCAAGACGACTACAACCTCGTTGACCACCCGGAATATTGGGGGAAACGGGTCACCGTCATCGGTGTCAAGTCTACCTATTTAAGCGTGCCGGGACTGAAGAATCTGCTCTGCCCGCCCCTCGAATAAGCCATCATTCCAACAGCGAACGCGAAAATAATGTATCAATCCGTAAACTTTTTCCTTAAAAAATTTGCGGATTAAAAGAAAATATATACCTTTGCAAGCAGAAACATAAAAACTTTCAGATATATGAACAAGTTGATGACAGCGTGGTGGTGGCGTAGCTCGAGATTGAAATAGTCGCGGGATACGATGCTATGCGTTATCATTAATGATACAAGAGGAGGCTCGTCGGTTACTGCGACGAGCCTTCTTTTATAAAGACGAAGAACGAAAATAAAAACGAAAACGGATATGAAGAAGTCATTTTTAGTAGACGAACGAGGGTTCTACGGTGAGTTTGGCGGTGCCTATGTGCCCGAGATACTCTATGCCACGGTTGAAAAGCTGCGCGAGGAGTATCTGCCCATCATCCAGTCGGAGGCGTTTCAGCAGGAGTATATGCAACTGCTGCGCGACTACGTAGGCCGTCCCTCCCCCCTCTATTTCGCTCGCCGGATGAGCGAGAAATACGGTTGCAAGCTCTATCTGAAGCGCGAGGACCTGAACCACACCGGCGCCCACAAGATCAACAACACCATCGGGCAGATTCTGCTGGCCAAGAAGATGGGTAAGAAACGCATCATCGCTGAGACCGGAGCAGGCCAGCACGGTGTGGCTACGGCCACGGTGTGTGCACTGATGGACATTCCCTGCGTGGTCTATCAAGGGGCACTCGACGTGGAGCGCCAGCACGTCAACGTGGAGCGGATGAAGATGCTGGGGGCTGAGGTGCGCCCCGTGAAGACGGGCAACTGGACGCTGAAGGACGCCACCAACGAGGCCATCCGCGACTGGTGCTGCCATCCGGCCGACACGTTCTACATCATCGGCAGCACCGTAGGTCCTCACCCCTACCCCGATATGGTGGCTCGCCTGCAGAGCATCATCTCGAAAGAAATCAAAGAGCAGCTGCAAGAGAAGATAGGACGCGACTATCCCGACATCCTGATGGCCTGCGTCGGAGGCGGCAGCAATGCCGCAGGCACCATCTACCACTATATTGACGACGAGCGCGTGCGCATCATTCTGGCCGAGGCCGGCGGTCTTGGGGCCGACACAGGCCACACCGCCGCCACCATCCACGCCGGCCGGCTGGGCATCCTGCACGGTTCGAAGACGCTGGTGATGCAGACGCCCGACGGTCAGATTATCGAGGCCGAGAGCATCTCCGCCGGTCTCGACTACCCCGGCATTGGCCCGATGCACGCCAATCTGGCCTCGCAGCACCGCGCCACGGTCTACTCCATCAACGACGACGAGGCCGTTCGCGCCGCCTACGAGCTGACTCGTATGGAGGGCATCATCCCCGCGCTGGAGAGTGCCCACGCCATTGCTGCCCTGCAGAAGGTACAGTTCCGCCCCGACGACGTGGTGGTGCTGACCGTCAGCGGCCGCGGCGACAAAGACGTGGAGACCTATCTGAATCATAAAGAAATGGCTGGAGAGTATGGAAACTTCTAAACACTTTGAATACACCACGGCCACCCGGACTATTCTGGCCGACCTCTATACGCCCGTAGGCGTGTATATGCGGCTGCGCGACATCTACCCGCAGAGTGCACTGATGGAGAGCAGCGACTACCACGAGAAAGACAATTCCCACTCGTTTATCGGCATCAACCCGCTGGCCAGCGTGGCCATCAGCCACGGCGAGGCCGTCGCGCAGTATCCCGACGGCACCGTCGAGCGCACGCCCATCACCGAGGACTACGGCACGGCACAGGCCATCAACGCCTTTATCCGCTGCATCCACGTGACGGGCGAGCACAGCAACTACTGCGGCCTGTACGGCTACACGTCGTTCAATGCCATCCGTTACTTCGAGCACATCGCCGTAAAAGACGAGACGATGGAGCGCAACGACGCGCCGGATATGCTCTACATCCTCTATCAGGACATCATCGTCTTCGACCACTTCAACAACCAGCTGACCATCGTCACGCTGGGAGGAACGCCGCAGATAGAGCAGCTGATTCGCCAGATGAACAAGTCGAACGTTCAGGCTTACGACTTCCATCCCGTAGGCGAGACCACGTCGCCCCTCACCGACGAGGAGCACAAGGCCA
>JAFUZD010000132.1 GCA_017476785.1 Prevotella sp.
ACAAAGGAGAGATACTAACCCCCAACGAGAATCCGTTATATAAGAAAACGAATCGATGAAACACCTCTTTTCTTTCCTTTCCGCCATTCTGCTCCTGTCTGCTTGCTCGAAAGGCAGCGACGGCGACGAAGTCATTGTCGAACCGGACATTCAACCCATAGTCACGAATACAGGGGAGTTGCTCTCTGTAGACGGAAGCAGGATGCACATTGCCTACAACTACGACGAGGCGGGCAGAGTCGTCTATGCCGAGCGGTTCGACAGCAGTTTGTATGTCGTGAAGATGATAGGCGAGTACAAGTACGAAGCCGACCGCATCTACATCACCTTCAAGGAGTTCGCGGAAATGCCTAACGGCGAGCGCAACTCCGCCTACAGCCGCGACTATGTCCGCGACGATACGCTCTTCCTCCAGAATAGCAGGGTGGACAGCTGCGCAGGCACCATAAGGAACAGGAACAACAGCTTCCGTTACATATTCCGCTACAACGAACGCGACGAGCTCACCTACGTCAGGGACGACAACTTCAAGCGCAACTACAGGGGGAAGCTGGAGGAGAAGCCTTGGTACACTGAGATATACCAGTTGGAATGGCAAGACGGTAACGTCCTGCGCAGAACAAACATCGACCCCATCCACCGCGACACGACCGTCTGCACCTATCGTTATTCCTCGCTGACAGGTTCTTGCATCGTCAGCGAGCCGAGGAACGTCCTGCCCGATTTCGAGCCTCTCATACAGACAGGCTACTTCGGCAAGAGCTGCAAGAACCTGTTCGAAAGCATTGGGGCAAAGACACATACGACGCAGACGGCCTACCAGCTCGACGAACAGGGCAAGATCGGTCTGGTGAAGTCCAACGTCACTTGGGACGACGGCACAAGCCTCGACTACACATACAGCATTCGATGGACTCGCGGCAACTGATGAGGTTCCGCTCTTTGCATATTTATTATGTGTTTGCCCTCTTTGGCCCGTTTTATGCAGGAAAATGTATGAAATGATGTCATCGCCCTCTAATTTTTCCTAACTTCGTCATTGCGCCTCCCAAAATTTCTCTTCGAATAGTTTTGCGATGGGCTTGTGCCTCTTTATGGGCATAGTCTTAATGAGATGCATCTTGTTTTGTGGCATATAAACGCTGATGGTGGTCACGGTCTTTGCCATATTGAGCACCTTGTCCACACTCATCTTTATATCTGAGAGTTTCAGCAGGTGCTCCAGTTCCTTGTAGACTTTCAGCGCCACGAAGCAACAACAATAACACTTATACTGCCAGACTGTTCTTCTTCAATCTTACCTGCATACGACAAAATACGTTAAAAAAACTTTTGCGCCTCCCTATATTGGGCGGTGCAAAGTTACAAATAATTCTGTATTTGTAAGTTATGATTGAAGACAAAAATGAGTGACGAAGTCAGGTGGCTCCGGCTCTTTTTTAAAAGAAATGGAAAGCACAAATTCTTACTGGAATCTGCAAGGGTTTTGCTGAATTTTGATTATCTTTGCACATCATAAATAACCAAAAGAGAAACAAGACAATGGGAAAACTGATTATTAATTCTTACGAAGAGTTCGCTGCTCATCTGGGCGAAGAACTGGGTGCCAGTGAATGGCTGCTGGTGGACCAAGACCGCATCAATCTGTTTGCCGATGCTACGCTGGATCATCAGTGGATTCACGTGGATGTGGAGCGGGCGCGCGAAGAGAGCCCCTACAAGAGCACCATCGCCCACGGATACCTGACGCTGTCGCTGCTGCCTTATATGTGGGACCAGATTATCGAGGTGCATAACATCAAGATGCTGGTGAACTACGGAATGAACGAGATGCGCTTCGGCCAGCCCGTGGTTACGGGGTCGCGCGTGCGACTGGTCACGCAGCTGCACAATATCCAGAACCTGCGCGGCATCTGTAAGGCCGAGATAAAGTTCCGGATAGAAATAGAGGGCCAGCGTAAACCGGCCCTCGAGGGAATAGCAGCGTTCCTGTACTATTTCAATTAAACGAGAATCAAACGGGGTGCAGCTCACTTGAGTTGCATCCCGTCTTTGAATGCGTTGCCCACTGGCTCGCCTACCACGCGATAGGCGAGGGCGGCGGAGTCGAACATTATGGGTTGCAGCAGTCCGAGGTCTATCTTGCCGCGTTCGTTCAGGATGCGCTCGTCGGCACTCACGTTGACCACTTCGCCCACAATGCGGATTTCACCCTCGGGTGTCTCCTCGATGCGTGTCAGCCGACACTCCAGTGCCAACGGCAGTTCGTCGAACAGCGGAGCATCTACGTTGGGCGCCTTCGTGGCTGTCCATCCGGCCTTCGCTATCTTTTCTCCGTCTTTCAGTCCGCTTATGATGCCTACGTAGTCGGCCGCCACCACGGTCTGTCGTGTGGCGAAGCTGACGGTGAACTCGTGCTTCAGCTCAATGTTGTCGCGCGTCTTGCGCACGTGTCCGATGTTCAGTGCGATGTGCTTCTCGCTGCACTGTCCGCCCCACGCCACGTTCATTGCGTCGGGTTTTCCATTCTCGTCGTACGTACCGATAATCAGTACGGGCAGTGGCGTCACAACCACGCCCTTCGTTCCTAATTCTTTTCTCATAGTTCTTGTTCTTTTATTATGGTGGTTCATCAGTCAGATTCGCTTCTTATGCCAAGAAGAGGTAGCCGTCTTCCTGCCAGACGAACTCTTCGGCCAGCAGGTATTGCAGGGCAGCATCCAGCTGGTCGGTGGGCAGCTGGAGACTGAGCAGTTCGGTGACGTGGTGGCGCTCGCCGTCGGCCAGCAGCTCTTGGATGCGCAGCTTGGCGGCCGCCAGCCGGTCTTCGGCCACCATTGTGCCGTCGTGCTCGCTGAGGCACACGTCGCACTGGCCGCAGTCGGTACTGCGCGTCTCGCCGAAGTAGCGCAGCAGTTGGCGTGAGCGGCACTGGTCGTCGGTCTGGGCATATCGTATCATCGCCTCTATGCGTGCGGCATACTGGTCGCGGCGCTCCTCGTAGACGGCCGTCGGCAGCCAGAGGTGGCGGGTTTCCTCGCGCCGCTGGCTGTAGCGTATGAAGGGCACGTTGCGGCGGGGGATAAAGCTGAGGATGCGCTTCTGGGCGAGCGACTTCAGTGCCAGATAGGTCTGCTGGGCGGTGAGGCCGGCCTGCCGCGCGATGAGCGACTCGTCAATGTAGCAATAGTCGGCAAATAGCCCGCCGTAGTTGCGCAGCAGGCTGACGATGACGCTGTCCTCGTCGGCCGGGAGGTGCTCCAGTCGGTACAGCTCGTCGCGTCCAGTGAGAAACATCACCCGGGCGCGGCTGTCAGGGTCTTCGTCATATTCCAAGTAGCCGGCGCGTTGTAGGATGTGCAGGGCACTGTTCACTTGAATAGGGAAGTGGCGGTACTGGTGGCAGAAGTCGTCGATGTTGAACTCACGCGTGAATCCGTAGCCGTCGCCTACGGCCATTTGGTAATAATAGGCAATGTGCTCGTAGACTCGGTAGATGTACTCCTTTTCGGGAAACGTGTCGCTGATGCGCTTCCGCAGCTTATGCTCGTCGGCATCGTTGTAGAGCAGCACCGCATAGGCTTTCCGTCCGTCGCGTCCTGCTCGCCCCGCTTCTTGGAAGTAGGCCTCGATGCTGTCGGGGCAGTCGAGGTGGACGACGACACGCACGTCGGGCTTGTCGATACCCATTCCGAAGGCGTTGGTGGCCACGATGACGCGCACCTCGTCCTGTTGCCACTGCCGCTGCCGCTCGTCTTTCACGTCATTGTCCAGTCCAGCGTGATAGAAGGTGGCTTTGATGCCGGCCTCGCAGAGCTCGCCCGCTGCTTCTTTGGACCGCTTGCGGCTGCGCACGTAGACGATGGCCGAGCCGCCCACGCTGTTCAGGATGTGCTTCAGCTCACCGCGCTTGTCGGCCGTCCGTCTGACGACATAGGCCAAGTTGGCCCGTTCGAAACTCATTCGGAACACGTTCTTCTCCTTAAACTGCAGCTGTTCCTGTATGTCGTCCACCACGCGCGGTGTCGCCGTTGCCGTGAGTGCCAGTATCGGACAGTCGGGCTTCAGCTGGCGGATGCGGGCTATCTCGAGATAGGAAGGGCGGAAGTCGTAGCCCCACTGGCTGATGCAGTGGGCCTCGTCGACAGCAATGAAGCTGACGTTGATGTGGCGGAGCTTGGTCTGAAAGAGCTCCGATGCCAGTCGCTCGGGCGAGATGTAGAGCACTTTCGTCTTACCGAAGATGCAGTTCTCGAGGGCACGCAGGATGTCGTCGTGGCTCATTCCCGAGTGGATGGCTGCTGCGAAGATGCCGCGCTGACGCAGGTGGAGCACCTGATCTTTCATCAGTGCGATGAGCGGTGTGACACAGAGACACACGCCCTCCATTGCCAGTGCTGGCACTTGAAAGGCTATTGACTTGCCGCCGCCCGTGGGCATCAGGCCCAGTGTGTCGCGTCCGGCACCGATAGACTCAATGATTTCGCGCTGAATGCCGCGAAAATCATCATAGCCCCAGTATTGCTTTAGTATCTGGGAATATGGGGTAGAGCATTGAGAATGGGGATTACTCTCAATAGCAGGCAGTTCTTGGCCGCCGTTTTCGGCAGTATCAAAGTCTTTTGAAGTAACCGTCATTCTCAATGCTCCTTTCAGTTTTCGGCTTCCGAAGGGCAGATGTCCTCAATTTGCAGCTGCACCTCGCCCCGCTTGTAGCTGTTCTCTTCTACGGTGTAGACGATGTCGAACGAACGTTTCGACTTGATATAGCGCGCTGCGGCACTCTGCCCGAAGGCGATGCCGTTCATCACGTTGCTCGATTTCGAGTCTACCAGTTCCAGCTTGATGTGCTCCTGATGGCGACCCACCACCTTCGACGTGCCGTAGTCGTAGACATTGCGGGTGATGAACAGTGGCTTGGCATTGCCGGGACCGTGGGGCGCCAGTCGCTTCAGCTCGTTCAGCAGGCGCTTCGTAATCTGGTGGAAGTCCAGCTCCATGTCGATGTCCAGCGTCTGTTGCGTCTGTTCGGGCAGGATGTGGTTGCTCACGTACTCCTGGAAACGGCGGCGGAACTCGGGAATATTCTCTTGGCGCAGCGTCAGGCCGACGGCGTAGGTATGGCCGCCGAAGTTCTCGAGCAGGTCGCGGCACGACTTGACGGCGTC
>JAFUZD010000133.1 GCA_017476785.1 Prevotella sp.
GGCAGGGCATAGGAGAGGTAAACGTAGACGAGGTCGGGCAGCGTAATGGCCAGCACCATCGGCCACAGCCACCGGCGCAGTCCGTCGCGGCTGGCACAGATGCCACCCAAGATACCGCCCAGCGTCAGTCCGATGATGCCCACGGTGCCCTTCACCAGTCCGAACTCACTGTCCGACAGGCCCAGCCCGCCGTTGTGCTGCGCGTCGACCAAGAAGAGGTCGGCCACCTTAGCCAGCAGCCCCTCGGGCATCCGGTAGAACAGCATAAAACAGAGTGCCACCCACACCTGCGGCTTCTGGATGAACGTGACCACCGTCTGTCGGAACTCCGTCAGTATTTCGCTGACCGACTTGCGTTCCTGCTCGCCGTCTTCGCGCGGACGGGGCAGTGCCCAGCTGTGGTAGAGCCAGAAGGCAATGAACACGCCCGCCATCAGATAGAACACGAGGCTCCACGAATAGCGGATATTGCGCGTGATGACTTGCAGGGCGCCGGCCAGCGCAATGAGCAGTCCCGAGCTGAAGAGCGTGGCGATGCGGTAGAACGTAGAGCGGATGCCCACGAAGTAGGCCTGCTCGTGTTCGTCGAGGCCCAGCATATAGAAGCCGTCGGCGGCAATGTCGTGCGTGGCACTGGCGAACGCCATCAGCCAGAAGAAGCAGAGTGAGCCCTGCAGCCACCAACTGACGGGAATGGTGAAGGCCACGCCGCCCAGTGCGGCGCCGATGAGCAGCTGCATCGACAGAATCCACCAGCGCTTGCTCTTCAGGATGTCGACAAAGGGGCTCCACAACGGCTTGATGACCCACGGCAGATAGAGCCACGAGGTGTAGAGCGTGGCATCCGTATTCGACAGGCCGAGACGCTTGTAGAGAATCAGTGCGATGGTCATCACGGCCACGTAGGGCACGCCCTCGGCCAAGTAGAGTGTGGGAATCCACGCCCACGGGTTTCTTCGTTTCATTGGTTCAGTATATCTTCTTGATTTCCGCACCGCGATAGTAGTGCAGCAGTATTTCATCGTATTTATATCCCTTCTGCCCCATCACGGCCGCACCAATCTGGCACAAGCCCACGCCGTGTCCCCATCCGGCACCAGTCAGCACAAATCCCGTGGCGGTCTTGTCTACCACGAAGGCCGAGCTGTACAGATGGGTCTCGCTGAGCGCACGGCGTATCTCCAGCTCCTTACCGATGGTGAAGCTCTTCTTCGTTCCCACGATGCGCAGCTTGCTGATGCGCCCGCTCTTGCCGCGCTCCAGCGGAATGAGGTCAATGATGTCGCCGAAGTCGTCTTTCAGCTTCTCGCTGACCAGCTGCGACAGCTGCTCTGTGGTGTACTCCACACGCCAGCGATAGAAGTCGGGCGTCTCCTGATCGTAGTCGTTGAGCACCTGCGAGAGGATGGCTTTGTCGGCCGTATGGCAGAAAGCATCGGGCGACGTGCGTATCCAGCGGTCTATGTCTACGGGCTGTGCCAGCCGTGCTCCCGCCGCGTCGGGAATGGAAACGAGATAAGGTTTGGGCGTGTCTTCCCAGCAATACTGGAACTCCTCGGTGATGCCGCCACAGCACTTGGAGAAACGTGCGTCGCATATCTCGTCGTCGTAAGTAAGAATCTGCCCCCGAGTGGCTTTCAGGGCCTGCTCCACCGACTTGTTGTTGGCGCGTGTGATGCCCTGATAGCGCTGGCAGTGGTCGTCGGCACAGACGTCGAAGATGGTGTGGTCCTCGCGGTCGTACCAGCGTATCAGCTCGTCGTCCTTCTTGATGAAGGAGA
>JAFUZD010000016.1 GCA_017476785.1 Prevotella sp.
ATGAAGTTGGCACAGGCTTCTAAGGTGTTAGTGGGGTCGTTTTCATTCGCAAGCAGCAGGTCAAGTCGGTCTTTGTTGTCGGCAAAAGTAAACTTATATGTAAAGGCTTTCTTGTCTCTCTTCTGCTGCTCAATGTCACTTGGTGCTGCGTATGAATGCACCTTGGCTACGTCGCTCTTGCTGTATGGGTAGTAATAGCGGACGTTTTCAAATGGAGTGTCTGCCAATCCAATGTCTGCATAGATCTGCTTGTCTTCGTTACTAAGACTTAAATTGGGTTCGTCGATAGCCATCAGGTCGCGCCCCTTGACGTTGAAGAGTACGAATGCGCAGGTTTCTCCACCTTCCAATCTGAACTTGCTCTGAATGGCTCTGAGCAGGAACATAGAATAAGAAGTCTTTGCAGCCAAGCCTGAAATTCCGGAAATGTTGATATGTGCACCGTCTGGACCTATCAGAAAATGAGAATCCAAGATGACACGTATTTTAATCTTGTCTTCACCTTTATACATCTCCATATAGCCGCAAACAAGCGGATTCTTCACATCATCATCGGTCAACCCCAAGGCCATTTTTACTTCTTCGGCATCGCACAGAGATACTTGTTGACCGTTGAGGACAGGCGTATAGATACCTTTCGTGTTTCCACTGACACGAGCGCGAACGTAGTTCATTCCCAAACGATTCATGTTTCCAATCTTTTCGTCAATACTGCCGAAATCGCTGGAAATATACCCCGTAAAATGACTGGGAGCATCGGTGATGTGATTGATTTCCTCAATCACTCCGAATGTGATAGAACCCGATTCGTGGTTCACCTTCACCACGTCGAATGGACTCAAAATCTGCTTCTTGTCCGTCCAGAAATAAAACTCGTCAATCGTCGACGGGCATTTTTCTGTGGCAGAGACTTTTCCTATTACTTTTGCCATTTAAAATAAGTTTAAAATGATGTCAGAATTATAATACTTGGATTTGCAGAAGCTTTCCGTAAGGAAAACTGGATAAAGATGATTGGCCCACCGTGTGTCATTTCCATAACAAACAGGATAGGCTTCGTTGATGAGGTTTGCGCTGATGATGTTTATCAAGTCGGTGTCCGTCTGTTCTTCCTCATTGATAATTACCATTTCGCACTTCACTACGTCTGAGAAATTAGTCTCACGGAAATCACTCTTGCGGAGACGCAGATACCAGACGGCATATTGTACGCCGTTGGCTTCTGAAGTATATCGATATGCCTTTGTTCTCTCGAAAGGCTTTAAGTTTGCTATCGTCTTGGATAGTCGGTGGCCCTCATAGTCGGGTAGCAGTTCTGGGTCAAAACGCTTTGAGACCCCCACAACATAACGATAATTCTCGCGAAGCATTGTCTTGTCAGGACGGTTGACATTAGAAAAACTGGGGTTGTATTCCAACGAGCCATCTTTAATAAGGTAATGTTCGTCGTCTAAACGATTGTGAGCACAGAGGTCGGCCACAAGCCGCTGTTCTTCATCAGTCATCTCTGCTTGAATCTTTGCAGTTCCTCGGTTTTTGTAATTGTCTTTGTCGGAGTTGAACTTATCTTTCTTGTCCGTTTTATAAAGCAGAATCTTGTCTATCTTGATGCCAACTTCGCCCACGTATGGCAACTTATTCAACTCGTCATTGATTTCATCACAGTACAGACGACAGAAATCTTCACCTTCATCATCAACGTCAAAATCGTCTGGCAAGGAAATCACAATCTTATGATACGTCTGGTAGGGATGAAAGGTGTCACGGTCTTCGCGTTCGCAGCATCCAACCACAATCTGACCCGCAAGAACTGGGA
This sequence comes from Prevotella sp., assembly GCA_017476785.1. GTDB lineage: Bacteria > Bacteroidota > Bacteroidia > Bacteroidales > Bacteroidaceae > Prevotella. Next base: position 1,817 of record JAFUZD010000016.1, read on the forward strand.
AAATCTTCTTTCCAATGGCCATATCATCTACCTTATATATATGGCGCGACCCGTCAAGGAAGAAACTGAATATGGGGCGTGAATAGTCTATCAGCATACGGTCAATAGTTACCGTAGGCACCAGCGTAAGGTCAGATTCTGCTATACGACTCTTGTTGCGCGCTGAAGCAGGCTTGTCATCGTAATCCAAAACATCTGTGTCTGAGCTATTTAGGCTTACTTTGTTAGTCTTGTAGCACAGGTAATTGCCTTCACCTTTCTTGACAATATAATCCAAAATTTTTCCCATATCAAATACGGCATAGTATTGTTTCAACACAAAGTTAAATAAAATTCCGTGATACAACAAACCTTTTTTCATAAAAATCAATATCGATACACAATTTTAACATAAATAAATACACAGAGGGTGTTGTGTTACAAAAATTAACGAATTATGGTGATATCATTTCCTGTTTCCAAAATCAATCTATTTGCCTTGGCTCGGACAGAAAATGTCGGTATGGTATTTGTTTATTGGCGGAGGTGGCAATGGCCTCTATTTGGGTAAAGAATTCCAATCTTGCATCTAAATAGATTTGCAAATTGGCTCAATTTTGTTAATATACGAAAGAAAAAAGACCATTGCCCATTCAATTGTTGGGTTTGTTGTAGTTTTGCAGCTCGAAAGCGATAACAGATGCCACAATACATTCGGACTCGCACATGGCAAAACATTCGGCATATAACCCAGCACAGTGCTTATGTGGTATTCAGCGCTGGATGAACTGCCTCCAACATAATATTAAAATGCACAGAAGATTAGATATGACAGAAAGAGGTTTTTCAACAGCAGGGAAAAAGAATTTGGGACCGCAGTAACAGTCCAAAGGTCCTCTATGTCGATTGGCGAAAGAGCATCCACCGCTTGCGGGGGAAGGTCACAATGCTACCTGCAATAGGGTGTAGCCTAATACGCACTTTTATGACAGATGCCATAAAAGATGCCGTAATCGGGGTAGCCTACTACCCCCTGCTTGCAGGGAATGCCACACAAGTGCATAGCCTGATATGCACTTGTGGGTCAGATGCCTCTAAAAGGCGCATGGCAATGCCTTTTTATGAGCAAGCTCAGAGGACGGAATTAGACGAGGAGAGAGGTGCAGATGAAATTGTGGCATTCGTGGCACACATTGGTGGAATCCAACCCACACAGCATCTAACACTTCATCCCAATACAGAAGGGGTAGATTCTTCTTCAATGCATTCCTTGTGGGAATCAAAGAGGGGTGCTTGTAGTAGTTCAACTACTATAGAATCTGGCAACAGGAGGCATTGGTAGCTCCGTGAATTGTTAAAAATAGAGACGAGAATTTTTAAGGCAGAGCGCCTGAATCAATGGCAGTACCTTTGCCGTCTGAATTAATACGATGAAGGATATAAACATACAAATTTAAAGGTAAAAAGATGGAGATTATTTCAATTGAGCGCGGCACCTACGAGGAGCTGCTGACGAACTTCAACAGGTTCGTTGAAGAGATGAAAAGAATGGGCAGTAGAGGCACAGACAAAAGGTTAGGCGAGTGGCTTGATAACCAGGACGTGTGCCGGATACTGAACATCAGTCCGAGAACGTTGCAGACACTCCGTGACAGCGGCGTGCTTGGCTACTCTCAATTTGAACGAAAAGTCTACTACAAGCCCGAGGATGTTCTTGCCATTCTGTCGTTGGTGGAACAACGGAAGAAAGAGGCTTCGTTGAGAGAACGCTTCAAGCGAAAGGAGGTGAACGATGACTGAGCTGATAATGGGCCATAACGCAGGAGTGAAGAGGGCACTTGACAGTATGAAGGAACTGCTTGCAATCTACAAGAACGTCATTGGCAATTACCGCCCCTTGCTCAACGGTGAGCGGTACCTGACAGACAAGGAAGTTTCATCCATCCTCAAAGTCAGCAGAAGGACACTACAGGTGTATCGCAACAACGGGGTGTTGCCGTATATCCCGCTGGGTGGTAAGATACTCTATCGAGAACGGGATTTGGAGGACTTGTTGCAGAGATGCTATCACTCGGCATGGATAGTGGCCGTATAGGTAGTGCTGGCAGAGACTGAACCAACAGCCGTTCCCGACAGATTTTAACGCAGAAAGACGAATGACAGACTACGCTAATCATTCGCCTTTCTGCTTTGTGATTTTGGGCTCCTTTGGCTATACGGCATTGGTGCTTCCAAGTGATGCATTGAGTTTATTGCCCAGCATCGTCAGGTCCTTGTTCAGTTTCTGCATGGTAAGCTTTGCATAGATCTGTGTCGTGGTGATATTGGTATGGCCCAAGACACTGCTCACACTGGCAATCGGAACGTCGTTTGAAGTGGCAATCGTGGCCCAAGTATGTCAGCCGCAATGGAAGGAGATGGACTTCTCTATCCCACAGTCTGCAATGACCTTTTTCACCTTCTTGCACATCGACCAGTAGTTCATCTTTCCAAACACCAGATTGTCTTTCCGCAAATGCTTGTAGCGGTCTATGATTTCAAGAGCGATGTCCATCAGTTTTACTTTGAAGGGTACGCCCGTCTTATGACGCTTGCCGATAATCCATTTCTCGCCATCCAGTTCTACGATTTCATCCGTTGTCAGCTCCTTCATGTCCACGAACGAGAGGGCTATCAGACTCGCAAAGACGAAGATGTCACGCACATAGGCAAGGCCGGCATCTTCAAACTCGTGCGTAATAAGCACCTTCAGTTCTTCCTCTGTCAGAAACTCCCTGTCCTTGCAGTTTGGGCTGATATGGAATTGTGCAAGCGGGTTGCGTGGAATCTTGCCGTTTTCGTGTGCCCTTATAATGATACCCTTCAGCCACATACAGCGTTGCCAGATGGTGCCGCTTGCAAGGCCACGCTCCACGCTGAGATAGACAGCGAAATCCTTGATAAACTCCGGTATCAGTTCCAACATAGATATGTCTGTGCGGCGGTACTTGGACTGTATAAACTGGGCCACGCTGTTTCGTGCCAGCTGCTTGTTCCTCAGTGTACTCTCGGCCCTGTCCTTACTGACCCGTTTCTTAAAACTGGCAATGTCCGCATCAAAAGCCGACAGCAGGGTTTCGTACTCGTTGCCGAACCCCTGATAGGCATTGCGCACCATCTCTGCCGTGACGAACGCCTCACGGTCTGACAGACGCTGGTAGTGTTTGATAATCTGCGCATTGATGTTATCCAAGTCTCGGTTGAGTTGCAGGGCCTCTTTGCTCCGTCCTTTGGCGCAGTTGCCCTTCACGTTCCACATTGACAGCGAAACATGGTGCTTACAACTGAATTGTGACTGTGTGCCGTTTATCGTTACCCTGCCCATGACAGGAACGACACCATTCTTCTCCTTACTCTTGTTCACGTAGAATAATACATTGAATGTACTTCGCATTTCTTAATCCTTTTTTTATTTGGGCTGCAAAATGACACTTTCTCAGGAGTCCATCGCTATGCAAAATACAGCAGTCCGCGGAATAAGAAACAGGCGATTTCCAACTGCACCATTCTTCTCTGTTCTGCGTCGTGCTTAACAAAGTTTAACCCGCTCAAATCAACCTCAAAAGAGGTTACGATTTAGAAACCAAACTCATTCACCAAACCTCCCAGATTTGCCATCTGCCAAAATCTCAATTTCTCCGTTCTTCCTCATTCTGCCTTTATTTTACGGCCATTCTGCGTTAATCTTCTGAAATCTGTTGGTTATGCCAACCTTTTTCCGTAACTTTGTCCCAGTATTTATTAACCGAGAAAAATGAATAAAGTATGATGAGAACGATTCTAATGACACTGATGATGCTGGCGACAGTCAGCACACAGGCCGGCAACGGTATCTACAAACAGAAAGTGAAGGACGACAGCGGAAAGACAGTCAAGCTGAAGCAGTATAAAGGTAAGGTGCTGCTCATCGTCAACACGGCTACCAAGTGTGGATTCACACCGCAGTATAAGGAGTTGCAGGCACTCTATACGCGCTATGCCGCTGAGGGACTGGAGATTCTCGACTTCCCGTGCAACCAGTTCGGTCAGCAGGCACCCGGCACAATTGCCGAGATTCACCAGTTCTGCACGGCCAACTTCGCCATCACGTTCCCGCAGTTCGACAAAGTAGACGTCAATGGACCAGAGGCCTCGCCGCTGTTCACGCTGCTGAAGAGCGCCACGCCTTTCCGCGGTTTCGACAAGAACGACCAGAGGGGACTGATGATGCACAAGATGATGCAGAAGCGCGACCCCAACTACGAGCAGTCAACGGACATTAAGTGGAACTTCACCAAGTTCCTCGTCAACCGCAAAGGACGCGTCATCCGCCGCTTCGAGCCCACCGAGAGCATCGGTGAAGTAGAGGCTGTGATTAAGCAACTGCTCCGCTAAGACTGGCGGTTGCAGAACAATTCTGAAAGTTTAGTAGACAGCGCGCGCAGGACGAACCAGCCGTGCATCAACAGCGTAAGGGCGCTGCCGTAGTGACGACACATCACGCGGTAGCGCTCTTTCAGTGAGTCGCGGTGATGCTGCGCAGTGTCGCCACCCTCGGCAAAGTTGGCGACGACGGTATTCACGTTGACCAGCGGTGCGCCCTCGCGTTCGGCCTCCTTCATCACGCGGATACACCAGTCTACGTCGGCCGAATGACGGTATTGCAGGTCGTACTCCGTCCGGCGGGCGATGTCGGCCCGGGCATAGAATGCCTGATGGCACACCAGCATCCCCCAGCGAAACGAGCGCCACGTCAGCTGTTTCGGCGGGCGCAGCCGCCGCGGATGCAGATAGTGGCCTTCGGCATCCACGATGTTGGTATCGCCGTAGATGACGGCAGGGGGAAGGGTGGAGGATGAAGGGTGGATGGCGGAAGCGATGGCGGCGAGGGTATCCTCGTGCGGCAGGGTGTCACCGGCATTCAGGAATACCACGTAGTCGCCCTTCATCAGCCGCAGCCCCTTATTCATTGCGTCGTAGATGCCACGGTCGGGCTCACTGCTGATGCCCACAGCATAGGCACTGCCCACGGCCATTCGGTAGGCTTCGGCAAGAGCCAGCGTGCGGTCCGTCGAAGCACCGTCGACGATGAGGTGCTCAATGTGCGGATACGTCTGTCGGCGCACGCTGTCGAGCGTCGGCTGCAGCACGTCGGCTGCATTGTAGGTGATGGTGACGATGGAGATGAGCGGGCGACTGTTCATTGCTTCTTCCTTTCTTGGGGGCGCATTGCGCGTTCATATTCTTCAATGTAGCGCAGGGCCACGCTCTGCTGCGAATAGCTGCGCGCCACTTTGCTCAGGCACTGCCGACGCAGTGTATCGCGGTCGGCCTCGCAGAGCACCCAGTGGAGCCCGCGGGCCAAGTCGGCAGCATCGCGGTAATCGGCGATATAGCCCGTTTGCCGGTGGTCTATCTCTTCGGGGATTCCCCCTACGCGGAAAGCGACGGAAGCAACGCCGCAGGCCATTGCCTCCATTATCGTGTTGGGCAGATTCTCTGACAGCGAGGGCAGCACAAAGACATCGGCCGCATTGTAGATGCCCACAATGCGATGCTCGTCGTTGACATAGCCCAGCGCCACCGCACGGAAAGGCAACTGGCCCACCACCTCCTCGCTATGGCCGCCCAGAATGCCGAGGGTCGTGTCGGCCAGCAGCTCCGGATGCTCTGCTGCCAGTAGGCGACAGGCCTCCACAAGATAGTCCATACCCTTATAGGGATTGGTGGCGCGCTGCGACACGAAGAGGATGATGCGCCCGTCTTCAGGCAGGCCTGCATCGATGCGGGCTTTGCGGCGGTCGGGCAGTGGCCGGTAGAGGCGCGTGTCGATGGGGTTGGGTATCTGACCGACCGATTGGCCGCTCAGCAACGCGCTGTGACGGGCAGCCTCTGCCAACCACTGGCTGCAAGCTACGAAACGGATGCTGCGGTTATGGAGCATCTGCTCCTTCCGCCGCCACGTCTGCGCCGCCACATCGCTCTCCGAACCGCCTCCGGGCAGCAACGGACAGTGGCAGCACCGCTGCTCGTAGCGACGGCAGTCGAACGTAAGATGGCAGATGGCCGTCGAGGGCCACGCGTCGTGCATCGTCCACACCACGGGTTTGCCGCTGTCGAGGATGCGGCGGATGCCGCGAAGCGACAGCATTCCCTGATTGACCCAGTGCAGGTGGATGACGTCGGCCTCGCGGAAAGCCCGTGTCCGCGTGATGTCAAGTCCGGCATTGGCGATGTCCACTTCGAACAGCCGCTGCCGCTTGAACCGCAGCCGCACCCAGATACACAGACGCTCCCACAGAAAGGGCAGCTGCGCCCGCCATCCGCTGCCGATGCCTATCACGGCAGGATGGGTCGTCTCTTTGTCGCGCACCAGCATCCGTGCCTTCACGCCGTTGTTGTTCAGCGCCTCCATCAGTCGGTTGGCCGCTACGGCCGCCCCACCCGTCCGTTCACTTGTATTGACTATCAGTACTCGCATATCTGCTTGCAAAGTTAGCGAATTATTCGCAAAGTAGTGCCACTTTTGCAGCAGATTGTGGCAGCTTCACCATTTATTCTGAGGCCAGAGGGAGCGAGACTGAAAAGATAAAGTGCAAACCCACCATACACTCTGCTGGGTCTGCGACAACCCCTAATACTCTATGGTGGAGTCTACACTTTGTAGGTGCAGCTCCAATGAATATTAGGATAGCTCGATAACTCATTTGAGGTCGCAGTTCAGCAGAGTGATTGAGCAGAACAAAAAATGTCGTGCCTCGGTATGAAGCACGCCACAAAATTAAGAAAAAAAAATCAAAACGAACAACATATCTTGATAAAAATGGAAAAAACAAAGCATTTGTTCCTGTAAAAATGAGTTAATCTTGCCGAAATGAGGCGGGAAACGGGAACTTTTTCTTATTTTTGCAATAGGAAAACAACAAAAGAACTGACAACAATGAAGAAAAGAGAACTGATGATGAGAGCCATTGAACTCTCAGAGAATAGCGTACGCAACGGCGGAGGGCCGTTTGGAGCCGTGATAGCACGCGACGGCGAAATCGTGGCCGAAGCGAGCAACTGCGTAACGATTGACAACGACCCCACGGCACACGCCGAAGTGAGTGCCATCCGCAAAGCCACGAAGAAGCTGGGCACCTTCGACCTCACGGGCTGCGAGCTCTACACGTCGTGCGAGCCGTGCCCAATGTGTCTGGGGGCTATCTACTGGGCCCACATTGACCACATCTACTATGCCAACGACCGGAAGGATGCCGCCCGCATCGAATTCGACGACGACTTTATCTATCAGGAGCTGTCGCTTGCGCCGGCCGACCGGCAGAAGCCCTGCGAGATATTTATGCAGAGCGAGGCCAAACGAGCCTTCGAGATGTGGGCAGAGAAAGACGACAAAGCGGAATATTAGGGTTGTTTGCGCACACAAGCGATTGATTTACGTCAAGAATGGGCGTATTTCGCACACTTTTACGGCGGGAATCCATTGTGAAGATGGATTTCCGCCGTATCTTTGCAATGTCAAAAGACAAATGGACAAAGGTTATTAGATTGTTTTAGGTTAGTAGTAATATTTATAGTTTTAGGTTTTTAGTTATTGGTAAGAAGAAAGTTTTAAATGTGGATAACAGTGGTCGCCGTGAGGCTCCCATAACTTTCTTTTCTAAAAGAAAAGGTTAGTATTAATAAAAATATGCCTGCTGCGGCAGGACTGTCCAGCGAGGGAAAAGGCTGGATTCAATACTTAAAGAAAAGGATTTTTAGTTAAACATAGGCTTTGGAACGTCGCTGCTCGTTGATGAGTGGCGGCGTTTTTTTGTGCCTTCTATTGCGCTATCAGCGCCACGGCATAGGCTGAGATGCCTTCCTGCCGACCGGTGAAGCCAAGACGCTCGGTAGTGGTGGCCTTGATACTGATGCAGTCGGCATCTACGCCAATGATGCCGGCCATACACTGCTGCATAGCAGGGATATGGGGATTCATCTTGGGCTTCTCGGCACAGATGGTGGCGTCGATGTTGACCAGCTGGTAGCCTTTGGTGGCTATCAGTTCAACCGTCTTCTTCAGGATAATCTTACTGTCCATCCCGTCGGTCTCGGCAGCCGTGTCGGGGAAGTGATAGCCTATGTCGCGCATATTGGCGGCCCCGAGCAGGGCATCGCAGATGGCGTGGATGAGCACGTCGGCATCGCTGTGGCCCAGCAGGCCCCGCTCATAGTCTATCTTGATGCCGCCCATCCACAGCTCACGTCCCTCCACCAAGCGGTGGACGTCGAAGCCGAAACCGATGCGACAACCCACCCCCATCCCCTCCCGACGGGAGGGGCGTTTGGTTTCTTCCAGCGCTTCTTCTATCTCACCAATGACTTCTTCCAAGTCGTCAAGCACTTCCCCATTGGTGAAACGAATGACCGTATAGCCTTCCGACTCCAGCCACTGAGTGCGCTCGGCATCCTTTTCAGGCTGTTCACCCTCCAGATGGTAGCCGCCGTCTACTTCGATAATCAGTTGCTCTTTCAGACAGACAAAGTCGGGGATATACCCAAAGACGGGATGCTGACGCCGGAAATGGACCCCCATCTTATTATCACTCAGATAATTCCATAATATGGATTCTGCCTCCGTGGGATGCTTTCGCATTTCACGAGCCTTCTCTAATAGCAACTGGTAAGTCGATGCATCTGTAGTTTCAAATCGGTTTTTCATCTTTAATGCCAATAAAACTCCCCTCCCGTTCGGGAGGGGATGGGGGTGGGTTTCTTACTTAAACAAGTCTTTGATGCCGTCCATATCGAAGGCCAGCGTGAAACGGAGGGTCTGGTCGAGCGGATTGCTCTTAGCCGTGGAGATGACGTAGCCCACATCGAGCGAGAAGACGCTCATACGGAAGCCACCGCCGACGGTGAAATACTTCAGGTTACCCTTATTCTCGCTCTGATGATGATAACCGGCACGCAGCGAGAACTGGTCGTGATAGACGTACTCTGCACCGATGCTCCACTGTATCTCCTGCAGCTCTTCCTTAAACCCGCCCGGCGCGTCGTGGAAACTCTTGAAGATACCGGCTATCGAGCCCACGTCGTTGTAGTCCTCGAGCACGCGCTCCTCGTAGGTCTGCTTGTCTTCGCCGTCCTCCTGCTTGGGCACGGTGGGCACCAGCAGCTTGTTGGCATCGGCCGCAATGGTGAATCGGTTGTACTCGTCGACAGGCACCATCAGCGAGAATCCCAGTCGCAGGTTGGCCGGAAGGAAGTTGGTGCGGTCGTCGCCGAAGTAGGTAATCTTGCTACCCACGTTCGAGATGTTCAGTCCGAGTCCCAGCTGGCACTCGCGCTGCCCGATGTTGAGATAGTTGTTGTAGTAGCAAGCCAGATCGGCGGCAAAGGCACTGGCCGGCGACGAGTCTTCGGAATAGTCGTAGCGCAAGTCACTGTAAAGCCAGCGAATGCCGGCCGCGATGGAGAACTTCTCGCTCAGCATCAGCGAGTAGGCCACGTCGAGCGACATCTCGTAGGGCTTCACCGTCATCGCATTCTCTTCGAACGAGGTCATCACCTCGCCCAGCGAGAAGTAGCGCAACGAACCCGAGATGGCCGAATAGTCGCCAATGCGGTAGTAGCCGGCCAGATAGGCAAGGTCGATATCGTTCACCAGCTGGCGCAGCCACGGCGTATAGTTGAGTGCCACGCCGGCGCGGCTGATGCAGAAGGGATACTTGGCCGGGTTCCAGTATTGCGAGTTGACATCCGGATCGGTGGCCGCACCCACGTCGCCCATACCCGCAGCACGGGCATCGGGGGCTATGGTCTGCGAGATAACAGCGTGCTCAATGGGATTGAACTGGCTCTTGATGTCCTGTGCCTGCACGCCAAGTGCAGACAGGAGGCAGACTAATATCGTCAGTATTCTGTTTCGTTTCATCATCATAAGTAACGCGGTTGGAGGGTTATTTATTGCTTATTACAATCAATTTCTTAGCTTTTGACACATAGGTGGAGCCGTCGCTGCGCAGCCGCAGACGGTAGAGGTAGAGCCCGGTGGGCAGGCGGCGGCCGCCGTCGACACTGAGGTCCCAGTCGACGGTATAGGTATTGTCCGACGAAATGCCGCTCTCGGCATACTGCCACAGATGGCGGCCGGAGATGTCGAACACGTCGAGCACCACGTCGAGGCTGCTCTCCACGCGGTCGTGGATAATCCGGAAGGAGGTCGTGGTAGTGGCAGGATTACGCGTGCACTCCACGTCGAAGAAGAGCGGCTGCAGGCCCTGCACCACGTTGAAGTCCAGTTCGGCCGTCGACGAGTTGTTCAGGATGTCCCACGCACGGAACAGCAGGTGGTGGCGCCCGTAGCTGAGCTGCGGTATGCTGAAGCCCACGGTGCCGCGCGTATAGCTGCCGAAGTCGTAGACAAAGCTGCCGTTGAGGTCGTAGGTCTGCGCCATATCGCCGTCGATAATCAGTTGCAGGTCGTGGCCTATGCCGTTACCCGTGGCATTGATGCCGTCCTCGTCGCTCACCTCAGCAATGAAGTAGGGCGTAGGATTGACGTTGTCGCCATTAGAGAAGCTGCTGCTGTTCAGATAACAGTAGATGCTGGGGCCTATGCTGTCGCGGTCGAGGGCCGACGAGCTGCCGAAGGTGAATCCCTCGCTGATGCCGCTGGCCTCCTCGGTGCGGTCATTGTTGACGGCGTAGAGGTTGATCAGTCCCGTCTCCGACGAGTAGCTGATGTCCTTCGGCACGGCAAAGGAGAACGTGAAACGGCCCGACCGGATGCTGTCGCTGCCGTTGAAGAGCGTCTTCGGGCGGTCGTAGTAGACGAAGGCCTCGTCGGCACCGTCCTTCGTCTGGTCGTTCAGCTTGCACGTGATGCGCTCCAGCACGTCGCGGACAGTAGCTGTCACGACGCCGTTGAAGTCGGCATACAGTTGTCCGTCGGCATTCTCCACGTGGCCGCAGACCGTTGCCGTGGCACCGGCATTGAGCGTGGCAATGCGCCCGTCGGCCACGGCCACGCCATTGATGCTGTCTACTACGGCACTGAGCGTAGGCATTGCCAGCACCAGTGCGGGGTCGCCCAGCAGCGAGTATTGCAGCTTGTTGGCCGTCAGGTCCTTCGGTGCCCCGCTGATATTGTTGATGAGCGAGTTCTTGGCCAGCCGCACGGCCTCGCCGATGGCGGTGCGCCGACCGTCGACGGTGCCCAGCACGTAGCGTGTGAAAGCGAGATTCATCACGCGGTTGTAGTTCTGATAGACGGTGCGCGTAGTGCCGTAGAAAGCCACGGCTCCACCCCGCTTGTTGAGCAGTGTCTGCTCGCCGATGTTCTCTTCCTGCCCGTCGAAGGGCATAATGTCGCACGAGGCCGTCACCCAGATGGGCAGGCGGGGCGAGACGGCGGTCTTGAAGTCGTCGAGCGAGAGCACGTTCTCGTGCGAGATGCTGTAAGCGGCACCGTGGCCGGCATAGTTCATCATCAGTGCCCCGGCCGTCATCTGCTGCTTAATCAGGCGCGTCACGTCGGGATAGCTGTTGCCCGTCGACGAAGAGACGCGCGTGTAGGCATCCCACATTATGCGCTTCACTTGCAGGTTGGGATAGTTCGCCTCTACCATCTCGGCCACGGCATTGGCATCGTCCATATGGTTGTTGTTGTTGCCGTCGTCGCCCATCACGCAGACGAGGTTCTGCCACGCGCCGGCATTCTGGTTGCCCACGTAGCTCACTACCTTATCCACCAGCGTCTGCGCCTCGTCGGCCGTGCGCACGGGGAAGCGCCCCACGGCCACATCGGCTTTGTCGGATGCCAGCATATCGGCGCCCTCGCCGTCGTCGAGCAGGCAGAAGAAGTCGTCGCTGACGTAGCAGTCGGTCTTGCTGTACGAGTTCTCGCTCTCATAGCAGAGCAGGAAGTCGTCGGGCGAATAGCCGGCCCAGTCGGGTGCCCGCATCCGGTTGTCCCAAGCGCCGTCGCCGAAGAGCAACAGGAAGCGCGGCATATCGGCATCGCTCTCGGCCCGGTCGTAGAGCATCTTCAGGTAGCGGCGGTAGGCATTGGCATCGGGCGTGCCGCTGGAGAACTCGTTGTACAGCTCGCCGGCGGGGACGATGCGCACGCGCAGTCCGTCGTGCTCGCGGTGCAAGGTCTGCAGCCGCTCGGCCTGTGCCAGCAGCTTCTGGCTGGTGGGGATGACGATAATCATATCAGCGGCCTCGTCGGCGTGGTGGTCTTGATTGGCCACGCGCTCCACGAACTCGGGCGTGCTGAAGGTACCGGCTGCCAAATCGGGGGCAGGGAATGGCTCGCTGCAATAGATGGAGATATAGTCCAAGCGCATCGTCCCCCCGCTCTGCTCGGTGATGGTTACCACATTGTCGGTCTGCAGGTTGTCGACGGTGAACGTGCCCGTGCTGACGCGCATCGCATCGTAGGTGCCGGGCTTGGCAATGCTCATCGTGCCCACCGGCGAGCCGTTGATGCTGACTTGCGCCGTAGTGGCGGCATCGGCCGTAAGCACGACGGTCAGCGTGCCCACCGACGAGCGGCCCGACGTGTGGAGCGTGTAGCTGCGCAACTGACCGGCGGTGAAGGGCTGGGCGTCGTAGAGGTTGCGTCCACCGTGAAACCACGCATAGTCGTCTACCTCGTAGAGCGTGTTGTAATCGTCGGCCGAGGGATAGAACGAGGCGAGGAAGGCATCGCTCTCCAGCGTCTGCGGCGCGTCGTCGCTCTCCGTCAGGAAGTAGTAGCCATAGTCGGAATAGGGATTGCGCACACGGCGGTTGGTGCTGCTCCACGTCACAGGCCCCACGGCATAGAATAGCCGACGGCCGCCGACGGTACACGTGGGCACCTCTTGCAGGTCGTCCGTGGCCTGCAGGTACTGCTGCGACAGCTGTTCGGGCTGCAGGCCTCCGCCATAGCCGTAGACCTTCACCTTATTAATATCCGTGAAACCGGCGCGCCGAATGAGGGCGTCGGTGAGCTGATAGACACCCGACTGCGGGACGCGAATCTTGGCCCACGTGCCCGAAGCGAGCACCGAGTGGGCGGCTCCGCCGGCACGGGTGGCTGCAGAGGGGGCACGACGAGGCGAAGCGGGCGACGCGACGCGCGGAAAGGCGTCGACACGCAGCATAAAGCTGACCAGCTTCTGGTACTGCCCGTCGCGGCATACCAGCGGAATGAACGACACGTCGAGCGAGCCCTGTTTGCGCGACACACTGATGCTGCGCGCGATGGTGGGCAGCTGGGGCAGCGGCTCGCTGCTGAGCACCTGCACGCGCGCTATGTCGGCGCGCCGCATCGGGATAAACTCGGGATAGAGGATGCTGACGGTGTAGACCGAGTCGGCATAGCCATAGCCCAGCGGCACTGCATAGTTGAACACGGGCAACAGCGAGTCGATGCGCACCTCGGGAGCCGTCAGGTTGAAGAAGCGCGTGCTCTGCGCCTGCAGGCTGCAGAAGGGCAACAGGACAAAGAGGCAAAAAAGAAGCACTTTCTTTGCCACACATCCGAGATAGGTAGTCAACGTCTCTTGCTGCATCACTTCAACCTTTCTGGCTCGGCGTTGCCGCTTGGCTCCGCCAAGAACCTTTCTGTTACTTTTCTTCCTTCCTGTTTTATCGTGCATAGAAGTCCAGCACCGGCCGGTCTTCGAGATAGCCTATGAAATGGTCGTCTACGTGCACCGGCCCCACGCCTACGGGTGTTCCCGTGAAAATCAGGTCGCCCGTCTTCAGCGTGAAGAACTGCGAGATATAGCTAATCAGCTCGTCGATGCCGTAGAGCATCTCGCTGGAACAGCCCTGCTGCACCGTCTGACCGTTGATATCGAGACGGAAGTGGAGCACCTCCTCCAAACCTCCTCGAGGGGAGGCTTTAGCTGATGGCCCCGCGCCCCCGGGGGAGACCGTATGGGGAGTGAGCGGCACCCACTCGCCGATGACGGCCGAGCCGTCGAAACCCTTACAGATGTCCCACGGCAGTCCCTTCGAGCGCGCCTCGCGCTGCCAGTCGCGCGCCGTGAAGTCGATGCCCACGGTGACGGCATCGCAGTAGCGGTGGGCAAAGCGCTGGGGAATGCCCTTCCCCAACCGGCCGATGCGCACCACCAGCTCCGCCTCGTAGTCTACCTGCTCTGCCCAGTCGGGAATGAAGAAGGGCTTGTGGTCCTTCAGCAGGGATGAGTCGGCTTTCGTAAAAATCACGGGGCGCTCTGGTTTATATAACGTCCCGTCCAGCTCTTTATTGTGCTGGATGTAATTCATTCCTACGCCAAATATCTTCATATTTCTTCTTTCCTTTAATAGAATGCTTCTTCTGTGAAAGGCATTTCCGTTTCGGTCTGATTACGCACTTTTGTGTGCAAAGGTAATGCTTTTTTCCGTTTTCCCGCCGCCAGCAGCCACTTTCTTCGCAAAAAGAGGGCGGAATGGAGACCGCCGGCTGGCTGTTCCGGTTTTGTTTATGTGGCGAAAACAAACTGTTTTTAAGGCGCAAACAAGCAGTTTGCGCGCCAAGAACAGACTGTTTTCGCCACGGAAACAAAAAGTTTTCTGCACGATTGCACTCGCCCATCGGCAAAAAAGTGTATCTTTGCAAGTACAAATGAACAGAACGAAGAGAACATTTACCCTAAAGCAACGGGCACTGCTGACGGCACTGCTGCTGTGGACGGTCGTACTGACGGCTGGTGCACAGCTGAAGGCCGACATTCGCTGCATCGACTTCTGCGGCATTCCGCTGGAAGGAAAGGCCAGCGTGTTTGCTACGGCACTGAAGCAGAAGGGATTCACCAGCTGGGGCGACTCGGACGACGGCGAGGAGCTGCACTTCCGCGGCAACTACTACGGCATCCGCGTGAAGCTGATGGTCAGCACGGAGGGCGACTCGGCGATGGTACAGTCGGCACTGGTGACCTGCGGGCCGTACCGTACCCGCGAGAACTTCAACCGCAACCTGAGCTACTTCCTGATGAAACTGCAGCAGGACTATGGGCAGTTCAGCGTGCGCAATGGCTCGTACTACTATATCAGCGACTACGGCAGCATCAAGCTGTCGGAGAATATCACGGCCAATGGCGCGCGCGAACTGACGGTATTCTACCTGAGCACGGCGACGTTTTATAAGGACGCGGCCTCAATGGGGCTGCGGGGGCCGGTGCAGCAGATTGTCACGGAGAACCCGATTGCCGAGGGGGCGATGATGCAGTTCGACCGCAGCGGCCGGCTGCTGGACCCGGAGCTCGTAGACCGCCAGTACGACGACTACGGCTATCTGACCAAGGCGGCGATGACGGAGCAGCAGGGCGGCAAGAGCAGCGTGGACTACAGCTACGATCAGGAGCGGCGGCTGGTGAAGCGCACGCTGATTAACGCGACGGCTGGCATCAAATATGTGAACGAATATACTTATAACGACGACGATGAAATCGCCTCGCAGTCGCAGAAGGTGTTCGACAAGAACGGCGAGTGCATCATCTCCATCAGCCTGAAAAACAAGTACACGGAGCGCGACAACAACGGCAACTGGACGAAAAACACGCTCAGCCTCATCTATTGGGAAAAGGGTGAGCAGCCGCAGCCGGCCACGGTGGAACAGACGCGTACCATCAGCTATTTCAGTGAATAGTTTTTTAGTTGATAGTTTTTAGTGAAGAGTGAATAGTTATGTAGTTTACAGTTTATAGTGAAGAGTGAATAGTTATGATTACCTCATACGCTTGAGAGTAATCATAACTATTCACTCTTCACTATAAACTATAAACTAAAAAAATCGTCGGAACGTTTGTTCCGGCGATTTTTTATTACTCTGCAGCGAGGGTGAAGCGCTTGAAGGCAACCACCTTCAGCTCCTTATCCTGCTTGGCCAGCCACTGAGCTACCGTAGCCTTGTCGCCGTCGCCAAACTGGAACTCCTGATCCACGAGGCAGTTCTCCTTCAGGAACTTCTGCACGCGGCCCTTAGCGATGTTCTCAATCATCTGCGGATTCAGCGTCTTAGCCTTCTCCTCAGCAGCCTGAACCTTCAGCTTGCGAGCCTCGTCGGCCTGCTCCTGCGTGAGCCAGCCCTTAGCCATATTCGACTCGATGTGGTCCTCAGAGTCTACAAGGTTGGGGTTGATGCCTGCTTTCTTCAGCACCACCTCCACGTACTTCTCTACCTGCTCCAGCTTCGTCTTCTCCACAGCCGTCTTGTACTCCTCGTCGAGGATGGCCTGAGAAACGCTCTGTGCATCGAGGGCAACGGGCTTCATAGCAGCTACCTGCATAGCCAGCTTGTGACCAACCTCAGGTGCATTGATATTGGTCTGAACCATTGTGCAGAGCATGTGCTTGCCCATGTGGTCATAGACCTCAATGTTCTCACCCTCGAGCACCAGATAACCGTCAAGCTCCATCTTCTCACGAGTGATACCAGAACGCTGTGTGACAGCATCCTGTGCACTCTGACCGTCGATGTCGAGCGCCTTCACAGCCTCGATGTCCTTGGCCTTTGCAGCGATGGCTGCGGTCAGGATCTTGTCAGTCAGTGCGATGAAGTC
>JAFUZD010000017.1 GCA_017476785.1 Prevotella sp.
CACCTTAATACCAACTCTTAGACAAGCAAGTCGAAGCGACCAACCTGCAGCGGAAGATGGAGATTGTCAAGAACCTGCCCACCGTAGCCGTCGGTGCTGGCTACAACTACCACACCTTACTCGATAATGACCATTCGTTCGCTATGATTTTCGCCACCGTCAGCGTACCGATTAGTGACTGGTGGGGCGGTTCCTATGCCATCCGTCGTAAGAAGATTGCCTACCAGCAGGCGCAGGAACAACTGACCGACAATGCCCAGTTGCTCACCATCCGTATGCAGAATGCTTGGAACAGCGTCGTAGAAGCACAGCGTCAACTCGCCATCGCCCGTCGCAGCATCGAGCAGGCGGAAGAGAACCTCCGTCTGCACCGCGACTACTACCGCGCGGGCACCTGCAAGATGTCCGACCTTCTCGAAGCCCAACTGCTCTACCAGCAGTCGTGCGACAAGTACACTGATGCCTTCGCCGACCTGCAAAATAAGATTACGGAATACCGCCAAGCCACAGGACAACACATATAATAATCGGAGCGAATCCATCGGAATGTCCAGAAGTCCGTAACACAAATATTGGTAATTGTTTGTGATGCGAGGATTTTTTCGTATCCTTACACCCGAGACTCGTTTCTTTTTTCTTTTGTATTTGTCTGCGTCTCCGCGTGGCTGGGTGATGGGTGCTCAAAGAAATTGGGGCACTTATGCCGCCGTCTCGGAAAAAATGACGAACTTTGCCGTCGGAAGGCGGGCATTCCGCCAACGTAACCTAAAGTATCAGAAGGAGTCATTATATGGGCAAGAAGGTGGCATTGGTCTTGTCGAGCGGCGGTGCACGCGGCTTGGTGCACATCGGCGTCATAGAGGAACTGCTGGCACAGGGGTACGAGATTACCTCGGTGGCGGGCAGCTCGATGGGGGCACTGGTGGGCGGCATCTATGCAGCCGGCCGGCTGCCTGAGTTTCGCGAGTGGATGAAGACCATCACCAAACGCAGGATGATAGAGCTGACTGACCTGTCGCTCAGCATCAATCACTTGGTGAAGGGCGAACGGATTATTGCCGCCATCGAGGAAATCGTGCCCGACGTGCGTATCGAGGACCTGCCTATTCCCTTCTGCGCCGTCTCTACCGACTGGCAGAACGGGCGCGAGGTCGTGTTTCGCAGCGGCAGCCTGTTTGCCGCCATCCGCGCCTCCATCTCGTTGCCATCGTTCTTCAATCCTGTCAGGCGCGACGGGATGATTCTCATTGACGGCGGCATCGTGAACCCGATACCGCTGAACAGGGTGGCGCGTACCGAGGGCGACATCCTCGTGGGCGTGGACGTGAGCGGGCACGACTATCAGGGGCAGAGCGAGCTGCAGCAGACGGTTGCGGCCAAGCGCAAGCGCGACACGTCGCTGGGGATGACGATACTCAACCGCCTGCTGCCCGAGAACATCGAGTTCAACTACATCACGCTGCTCTCGCGCACCAGCTCGCTGATGATACGCCAGAACTCCAAGCTGATGGCCCAGCTGACGCATCCCGACATCCTGCTCGACATCCAGCTGAACCGCTATGGCGGTTTCGACTACGACAAGTCTGAGAAATTGGTGGCCATAGGCCGCAATCGCACGCGGAAGGGGCTGCAGCATTACGCCGAGGGGAAGCTGGCGGATGGCGAGGCAAAGGGCTGAACGGGAAGGGCGTGCGCGCCATTCAATGGACTTGACTCCTCTCCGCAGCCTCGGGAGCGATGCTCCGCGGGCTTGGGAGTCTTTCTCCGCAGGCTGCGGAGCGTCGCTCCCGAGGCTATGGAGAGACGCTTCGCAAACGAGGGAGAAAAGTTGATTTAAATCAAGAGAAATATCATAAAGTAGGGGTCGAATATCAAAATGCGCGGGTCGGTACCGATTTTTAGGTATATCTTTGCAACCGAAAAGTTTAATACGAACACAGTCTTATGAGTAGTATTCTCGAAGGTCGTCCTGCACTGAAGCAGGAGATTGACAAGATTGCCGAGGTAGCTGGCTATCTGTGGCAGAATGGTTGGGCCGAGCGCAATGGCGGCAACATCACCGTGAACATTACCGAACTGGTGGACGACGCTATCCGTCAGCTGCCCCCCATCAGCGACATCAAGCCTATCGGCGTGGCCCTGCCGGCCCTGCGCGGCAGCTATTTCTACTGCAAGGGAACGGGCAAGCGGATGCGCGACTTGGCACGCCGCCCGATGGAAAACGGGTCGGTCATCCGTATTCTGGACGACTGCGCCTCGTATGTCATCATTGCCGACGACGTGGTGATGCCGACGAGCGAGCTGCCGAGCCACCTGACGGTGCACGCCCATCTGATAGAGAGCGGGTCGCCCTATCGCGCCACGGTGCACACGCACCCCATTGAGCTGGTGGCAATGAGCCACAACCGTGCCTTCCTCGGAAAGGACGTGCTGACGCGCCTGCTGTGGTCGATGATTCCCGAGACAAAGGCTTTCTGCCCGCTGGGACTGGGCATCGTGCCCTATACATTGCCGGGCTCCAACGAACTGGCCGATGCCACGCTGCGCGAGCTGGAAGAGTACGACGTGGTGATGTGGGAGAAGCACGGCGTCTTTGCCAAAGGTCTGGACGTGATGGATGCCTTCGACCAGATTGACGTGCTCTCGAAGAGTGCCAAGATCTACATCAGCAGCCGTGCTATGGGATTTGAACCCGAGGGTATGAGCGACGAGCAGATGCAAGAGATGACGCGCGCCTTCAACCTGCCGCGCTGAAAGTCCCCTCGCCTAAAGTGCTGAAACGAACAAAAACAACTACTGACTACATATATTATTGGATTTAAAACTGTAACGTCCCCGTCGCTGTGAAGCGGCGGGGACGTTGTGATTGTGCTTTCGATAGCGCGAAAGGGCGGGCGAGGTGTCGGTCTTACACCTCGTCGCCATAGCGTTCGCGGACAATGTCGTCGAGTTCGCGCCCGCGGGTGTTGGGAGCCCCGACGACGCCGACAATGAGCGAGATGAGCAGCAGGGCTATCATACAGTAGGCCGCAATGGTGAAGCCCTCGCCGTTCTCACCGTAGATGTAGGTGAAGAGCAGTCCCCACAGGGCCGACAGGCCGCGCACGATGAAGAACATCAGGCCCTGCGCACCGGCACGGAACTTAGCTGGGAACAGCTCGCTGCCCCACAGGGCATAGAATATCTGCGGCGAGGCACCGCCCTGAATACCCCACAGGATGGCAAAGGCCCACAGCCCGGCAGGTCCGTTGACGCCGATGGTGACGATGACGAGCCAAGCAGCGAGGGCGGCTACGAGCCCAAAGACGTAGATGCCCTTATGCGGCGTCTTGTCGATGAGCTTTGACGTGCAGAAGGTGACGCTGACGATGATGGCCCACTGAATGAAGTTCATCCAGTTGGCCTGCTCGTTGGACACGCCGCCCGCCGTCTCGTAGATGTGAGGCTGGAAGAAGCCCATCACCGAGGCCACGAGGTTCCACGTCAGGTAGATGGTGGCGAGGAAGCAGACGGTCTTCACGGCGATATTGTTGGAGAACAGTAGCTTGATGTTGTCGGCGATTCCTGCCTGCTTCGACTTGCTGGCCTCAAACTCGGCACTCTCCTGCAACTGACGCTGCAGATTCCACGCGATGAAGGCCACGACAAACAGCGAGAAGAACACAACGCGCGACGAGAACACGTTGAGCGCGTCTTCAGAGAGCCCGCTGCCGGCAATGGCGGTGGCCAGTGTCTGCACCCAGCTGAACAGATAGCCGCCGGGGGCGAAGAACATTCCCAGCAGCAGGATAATCATCGGGCCGATGCCCCACGACATCTGCGAGATGCAGATGTTGCGGCCGCGGTTGTTGATCTCCGAACTCTCGGAGATGTAGGTCCACGATGCCGGCACGCCGATGCCCACCGAGAGCCCCGTGATGAGGAATCCGCAGAGCAGCATCGGGAAGTTGACGCTGAGCATCACCGTCAGCACGCCGAGCATATACACCAGCAGATTGTACGTGAAGATGAACTTGCGCCCGTACTTGTCGGCCAAGAATCCGCCGATGATGGCGCCGAGCGCCGCTCCCAGACAGTTGGCACTGATGAAGTTGAGCCAGCCCAGATGGACCTCGCTCAGTCCCAGATACTTCTGCCACAGTGTCAGCCCGCTGGCACCGGCCACGATGGCGCCGGCGTCGAGATAATTAGTCAGAGACACGGCTATCGTGCTCTTCAGACTTCCTTTGTTGTTTCCCATATCTTTATCTGCAAACAATATCACATTCAATGTTCAGAATCTTGGCCACCTTCAGGATGGTGTCGATGTGGTGGCCCACAGCGGCTGCCATATGGTGGGTCGGGCCGGCCTCGCTCCACTTGTTGACGAACTCGCGGCAGGGCAGCGAGAATTTGGTGCGCATATTGGTGTCGCCGAAGGTGAAGATGGGGCCTTCCTCGTTGACGCCCTCGGCCACGACGAACTTAAAGACGCCGTTCGCGTCCTGCGTGATGGCCAGATAGGTGACGGGGCCCGTGGGCGGATAGAACTGCGTCAGGTAGCCGCCGCCGGTCTTGCCGTGGAACACGGGCACAATCTTCATCGTGGGCTTCTTGGCCTGCGAGATGTCGAAGTCGCCCGAGCCCGAGTGGCCAATGATGCAGATGTCCTTCGGGAAGTCGATGCTGTACATCTCGGCCAGCGTGCCGGTGCCGCTGATGGTCTTCAGTATCGACATCGCCATTGCCACCTTCATATCGCCCTCCACGGCGCAGGCCGTGTGCTGCTTGATGAGCATCGAGAAGGCCGGGATGAGCATCGAGTCCAGTTTGCCGGCCACGCCCTGCGCAAAACCGGCATAGTGGGAGGCAATCATACCCAGCTGCTCGTCCTTCACCCACTGTTCGAAGGCCACGACATACTTGGCCATATCCCACACCTTCTCTACGGTGCCGCCGCCCTCGATGTCGAAGGTGGCGAGGATGTCCTCGGCCTTAGCGCGGATGGCTGCCTCGTCGGTGATGTTGTCGGCAATGGCCCACATCTGCTCCCAGTCGAACTGCTTGGTGTAGACAAACAGACGGTGATAGAGGTTGGTCTCGTCGATGTAGAGGTCCATCATTCCGGGGTAGGGGCGGCCTATCTGGGCGATGTTGGTGTCGCGGAAGCGGCGGCGCACCTGCGCGGCGCGGCACCAGTCTTCAATCTCCCGCTGCACTTCGGGGTCGCCACCTTCGACGACGCCGGTGATGACGGCCGAACGCTTGCCGGCACGGTTCAGGTCGGCCACCATCTCGCCGATGGCTCCGCAGGCATACAGCTCGCCCAGCCACGTGGGGATGTCGGTCTTGGCGTAGTCGGGGGCCAGCTTCTTCTGCACGTTGACAATGACCACCGGCACGTCGAGGTCGCACACGGCGGGCAGCATATTATAAGAGGTGCAGTAGGTCAGCATCTGCAAGATGACGAGGTCTACGTCGGCAGCACGGAACTTATCGCCAGCAGCCATCGACTGCTCCTTGGTGGTCACCATCCCGCCGTCGACAACCTCGATGGTGTCGGGCAGGGTCTTCTTAAAGGCAGCGTACTGCGCTTCAAACTCGGGAACGAGCTGGGGAAACTGCGGCAGGTAGGCTCCCAGTGCGATGGAGAACACGCCGACTCTTGCTTTGGTTTCTACTAATGGTTTACTCATAATGATTGTTGCTTATTTGTTTTAGTTTTCTGATAATCTTGTTTCTCTTGGTCATTCGGCTCTGTCGGCTCCGGTGATGGCCAGATAGCGCTCGTAGGCGGCAGCCCACGCCTCGGCCTCCTGCGGCTCAAAGCGCTTCAGCTCCAGCGAGTCGGCAATGATGCGGCGCATCTCCCAGATGTCGCTGACGGTTCCGGCCGTCTTAGCCTGCATCATAATGTTGCCGATGGCGGTGCCTTCCTGCGGGCCAGCCAGTACGGTGATGCCGCACGAGTTGGCCGTGAACTGGTTGAGGTGGTTGTTCAGCGAGCCGCCACCGATGATGTGGAGCACCTCGATGGGGAAGTTGGCAAACTCTTGCAGCCATCCGAACACCTGCCGATAGCGCAGGGCCAGCGAGTCGAAGATGCAGCGGCAGATGGCGGCATAGCCCTCGGGAACGGGCTGACTCGTCTGGCGGCAGTAGTCTTGGATGGCACTGACCATCGATGCCGGGTTGGCAAAGGCAGGGTCGTCGGGGTTGATGAGGCTGCGGAACGGCTGCTGAGCGACGGCCTCGGCCTGCAGTTCGGTGTGGCTCTTGGGCGCATTATCGCCCCACTCCTTACGGCAGCGCTCATAGAGCCACATACCGCAGATGTTCTTCAGGAAACGGGTGGTACCTTCCACGCCGCCCTCGTTGGTGAAGTTGCGCTTGTAGCTCAGATCGTTGATGATGGGGTGCTTGGTCTCGATGCCCATCAGGCTCCACGTGCCGGAGCTGAGGTAGGCAAAGTGGGCGTCGCGTGCGGGCACGGCAGCCACGGCCGATGCCGTGTCGTGGCCGGCCACGGCGATGACGGGAACGGCTCCCAGCCCCGTCAGCTGCTGCACTTCCTCGGTGAGGGGGCCTATCAGCGTTCCCGGCGGCACCATCTTTCCGAAACGCCTGCGCGTCAGGTCGACCGTGCTCAGCAGCCGCTCGTCGAGCCGCTTGTTGCGTGGGTCGAGCAGCTGCGACGTGGAGGCGATGGTATGCTCGCACACCTGTCGCCCCGTGAGCATCCAGCTCAGGGCATCGGGGATGAACATCACGCGCTCGGCGTAGCGCAGGGCTTCGTCGCCATTGCGCCGCATCGCCCAGAGCTGGAACAGCGAGTTGAAGTTCATAAACTGGATGCCCGTGGTCTGGTACACTTTCTCGCGCGGCAGCACCTTATCAAAGTATTCTTCTATCCGTGCAAACGTATGCGGGTCGCGGTAGGAGCGGGGATTGCGCAGGATGGCCTCGTCGCGCCCCACGCAGACAAAGTCAACGCCCCACGTGTCAATGCCGATGGACTCGATGCTGAGTCCCTGCTTGGCCACCAGCCGCAGGCCACGGATAATCTCGTTATAGAGTGCAAAGATGTCCCAGTAGAAGCGTCCGCCAGTCTGAATCAACGGGTTGTCAAAGCGTGTCAGCTCCTCCAGTCCGATATGCCCGTCGTTGAGCGTGCCGATGATGGTGCGCCCGCTCGTGGCTCCCAGATCGACGGCAAAATAGTGTCTCTTGTCTTCCATTGTAAAGAATTATTTGTTTGCGGTTTCCGAAATAGTAGTTGTATCTTCCGCAAAGATAGCGAAATATGTGCGAATGGAGGCCTTAGAATTTGATTTTTTGACCTAAAAAAATGATTTGTGGTCAGAATCTTTCTGCTTTTTCCGATATTTCAGCTACCTTTGCAGATGGAAATGAATTACTAATATCAAGTTTATTACCTATGTCAACATTAACGCTTGCAATCGTCATTGTTTTCGTTGCCGGTTATCTGTGCATTGCGCTCGAGAGCGTGACGCGCATCAATAAGGCGGCCATTGCGCTGCTGATGTGCGTGCTGTGCTGGACGCTGCTGATGCTGGCTCCCGGAAACTATTATCCTTTTGTGGCCGAAGACGGCGTGGTTCATCACGTGGCCGAGGTCATAGAGCATCATCTGGGCGATGCCGCTGGGACGCTGTTCTTCCTGATGGGCGCAATGACCATCGTGGAGATTGTGGATTCTAACGGCGGCTTCAACTTCGTGCGCGATGCCCTGAAAACGCGCTCGAAGCGCAAACTGCTGTGGCGCGTGGCCTTTATGACCTTCTTCTTGTCGGCTATCCTCGACAATCTGACCACCTCTATCGTGATGATTATGGTGCTGCGCAAACTGGTGCAGAGCCGCGAGGAGCGGCTCATCTATGCCGCGCTCATCATCATCGCTGCCAACTCTGGCGGTGCTTTCTCGCCCATTGGCGACGTGACCACCATTATGCTCTGGATTAAGGGCGTCATCACGACGCAGGGCGTGCTCACCGAAATCTTCATTCCTTCGCTCGTCTCGATGGTTCTTCCGGCCGCCATCCTGAGCCTTTCGCTGAAGGGGAAGTTCGACAAAGAGCAGAACCTACCCTCCGCCAGTGTCAGTCAGTTCACTAAGGCGCAGCGCAATGCCATCTTCTGGCTCGGCGTGGGCGGATTGGTGTTTGTGCCCATCTTCAAGACGCTCACCCATCTGCCGCCGTTTATGGGCATCCTGCTGGTGCTCGGCATCTTGTGGACCACGACGGAGATTTTCCACTACAACACGGCCGAAGACGACACGATGGCCAAGCGCGTGAGCGATATCCTGTCGCGCATTGACCTCTCTACCATTATGTTCTTCCTCGGCATCCTGATGGCTGTGGCCGTATTACAGGAGGTGGGTGTGCTCACCGCACTGGGCGAGGGGCTGAACGAGGTGTTTGCCGGCAACTACTATGTCATCAACGGTATCATTGGTGTGCTCTCGTCGATTGTCGACAATGTGCCGCTCGTGGCAGGCTGTATGGGTATGTATCCCGTGGCTGTTGACGGCGCAATGGCCGTGGACGGCATCTTCTGGCAGCTGCTGGCCTACTGCGCCGGCGTGGGTGGCTCGATGCTCATCATCGGCTCGGCTGCCGGTGTCGTCGTAATGGGACTGGAGAAGATTACTTTCGGCTGGTATATGAAGCGCATCACGTGGATTGCCTTCGTAGGCTATCTGGCCGGCATCCTCGTCTACTGGCTGGAGAAGCTCGTCTTCTGATGCCCTCGGGGCACGCCAGTGTCCTGATAGAACATAACAAAAAAATGCCTGCACACCGCCCTTCCGGGCCGTGTGCAGGCATTCTTGTTTAGGGGGAATTGCTGCTGCGTCAGCGGTTATTGTCGCGCATTTCGCTGGGCTTGCGCCCCATCTTCTTCTTGAACTTGGCAGAGAAGTAGTCGGGCGAGTCGAATCCGAGCCGATAGGCAATGTCCTTGATGGTGAGGTCGGTGGTGGTGAGCAGCTCCTTAGCGCGCTGCAGCCGCAGATCCTGCTGATAGGTGGCAGGGCTGAGGCCGGTGTACTCCTTAAAGAGCTTGCGGAAGTTGGAATAGCTGACGCACAGCTCTTCGGCCACCTGATGAATGGTCAGGTCGCTCTCCAGTGCTTCGCGGATGCGCAACCGGGCGCGGTTGACCATATCGACTTGTGCCTGATTCTTGCCCAGCTCGATGTTGCGCTCCAGCGAATACATCATCCCGATGAGATGGTTGACGATGCCCGCCAGCAGCTGCTGGGAGTAGGCCGCCTCGGCCACGGCCGCCTCGTAGGCCGACTGGTAGAGGTGGATGATGTCGGCTGAATAGCCGATGTGATAGACGGGGTGGGAGGGAGAGAGAAAGTGAGCAGCCACGCGGTCGTCGATGTTGCGGCCGCGGAATCCAATCCAATACTTCTTCCATCCCCGCTCAGCAAGTGGCTGGTAGGTGTGCCATTCGCCGGGGAATAGCAAGAACAGGTCACCCTCGTGCAGCGGTGCGCGGTTGACGTGGTCGCTGCTGAAGGTGCCTTCGCCCTCAGTGACGTAGAGTAGCTGGTATTCGTCCAGCGTACGCCCTTTCTCGGTGTTGAAGTAGTAGCCGTCGGCGTGGCCGTGGGTGGGGTATTCCTCGAAGGGGTCTATCTCTTCGTAACCTACGGTAGAGATGGTGAGCCCCCAGCAGAGGTCGCGCTCGTTGGCAACCAGATATTTACTTTTCTGCATTTTCTACATTGCAAGGTATCCAGATCCAGAAGGTTGAACCCGTACCCACTTCGCTCTCTACGCCGACGTGCCCGTTGCACCACTCGGCAATGGACTTGCAGATGGAGAGACCGAGGCCAGTTCCCTGCACAAAGTCGTCGAGCTTGACGAAACGCTCGAAGATAGCACCGAGCTTGTCTTCGGGTATGCCGACACCCGTGTCTTCGCAGTAGATGCGCAGTCCGCCGTCCTCGATGGCATAGCCCACGCGGATGTGCCCCTGCTTGGTGTACTTGACGGCATTGGTGACGAAGTTGGTGATGACCTGCTCAATGCGCCCGATGTCGAGGGTGGTGGGCAGATGGCGGTACGGATTGTCTTTGATGAACTCCACGGCACCCTCGGCATCCTGTACACGCAGTTCGAGCGACTGGCAGATGTGGTCGAAGGCTGGGGCGAAGTCTACATCGTGTGGCACGACGTTCTGCGGACCGTCAATAAGGGTCGACGCCTCGAGGATGTCGTTGATGAGGCGCAGCAGGATGTCGCAGTGGTTGCGGATGATGCGGATGAACTCGCCGCGCTCCTCGGGCGTGTCGACGGTGCGCAGCAGGTCAGAGAAACCAACGATGGAGTTGAGCGGCGTGCGCAACTCGTGGGTCATTGAGGCGAGGAACATACTCTTCTGCTGTCCGCTCTCCTCGGCGCGTCGTGTCTCCTCCTTCAGTCGCTGCTGCTTCTCTACGAATTCGGTAATGTCGCGCAGCAGACCGAAGACACCGATTACCTTCCCCTGCTCGTTCTTAACGGGGATGCCCGACACATTGTAGAAGCGCGGAGAGGAGCCTTCGCCCAGCAGCGGCCGACGGAAATGGCGGTCGAGGCTGAAGGGACTGTCCCATATCTCGGGATGCTGCAACCCGTGCAAGGCTACCTCTTTCTCTTCCTCGCAGACACGGTCGTAGTATTCGTCAAAAGTGATGGTGTACTCAGGATGTTTCATCGAGCGCGAATAGACGATGGTGCGTTTCTCAAAGTCGAGATGCCAAACATACGTGTTGCTGTTGGCAAGAATATAGTGCAGTTGCTTCTCGTAGGCCTGTATCTGCTTGTTGGTCTCGGAGATTTTCCTGCGTTGCAGCAATAGCTGGCGGTCGCGGTCGCGCACGTCGGATATGTCGCGGGTGAAATTGATGTAGCAGGTAATCTCGCCCGCATCATTGAAGACGGGAATGACGAAGAACTCAATGCTGCGGTCAATGCCCAACTCAGGATACTCCATTCGCTGGCACACCATCAGCGTGTCGCGCTCTCCGGGCGAATAGGCATTGCGGAAGAGTGGAATGTCGAACATACAGACGGTCCACCAGAAACGCTCGTTGTCCGCATTGTCGAATCCGCAGAGATCCTTCATCGTCTGGTTGAGGCTCATCAGCCAGCCGTCACTGCTGTAGAACGAAGTGGCGATGAGGGGCATCTTGGCCAGCACCTCGAGCTTCTGTTCCAGTTCGCGTGTGATGCGGTCTTCTTCTTCGTCGTGCGTGATGTCGTGCACACTGTTGATGATGTAGGCCGGCTTGCCCTCTTCGTCCAGCTCGACTAATGCGTGACCGTGGAGGATGAGCCATTTGGGGGCCTCCGGCGTTCCTGCATTCCACCGTTTATGCAGCTCCGTTTTGCGCTCGCGGCCGTTGAGCATCAGCTGAATCTTCTTTCGGAAGTCCTCCTGCTCGTTGGGATGGATGCGCGTGATGAACTGCTCCAGCGTCATCTGCTTGACGGGAAGCACATTGCCGTAGCGATTGGTCAGCTGGTCGTTGGCAATGTCGTACTGCATAATGTAGAAGTTACCCATATGCAGTGCCTGATACATCATATTGTTCAGGTCGTTGGCACTGCTCTTGGCCTTAATGGCGTGGGCGCGGGCCAACAGGGAGAGCAGATAGAGAACGATGGCCAGCAACAAGATGCTCAGGATGATGTAAGTGGTAGTCGATGAACTCGTACTGGTAATCCGGTCAGGGTGGAACCACTTGTCGTTCATCCGCTCTATCTCTCCACTCTGCTTCAGTCGTGAATACTTGTCGTCTATCTCGTCGATGAGTAGTTGGTCGCGTCCGATGACGTGAATCTCACTGATAGGGATGTTCACTTCGGCCAGCTTGATACCCTCGAGGTTGAGCTCTTTGATTTTCCATTTCAGCGGTTCCTCGCCCCAGACGAAGTATTGGTAGTCGCCGGCTATCACGCCCGTGAGGGCTACCTTAGGCGACTGGAACTCAATCCGAGTGAGATAGGTGGAGTCTTCGTTGCGGAAGTAATATACCGAATAGTCGGCCGTCTTCAGTGCCAATCCCCGGTCAACGAGGGCGCGGAGAGAATGGATGGCAGTGGTGTCGCCGGTGGTGGCTGCGCTGATCTTGTTATAGTTGATGATGTTGCGCGTATAGTAGTAGGGCTCTTGCTTGTAGCGGCGGGCATTGGCCAAAATGAGGTCGGCCTCACCGCGCTCAAAGGCTTTGATGGCACTTCCCCATTCCTTCAGTACAAACTTATAGGGGAGTCCCAGCTGGTTCATCACGGTACTCATCACGTCGATATTTGAGCCGGCCGGTTCACCATTGTCGTTGAGAAACTCGTAGGGCGGCTTGTCCCAGTCGCCGATGATGACGACGGGATGATTGACATCGTACCGCTTATTCAGCTGAGGCTGGGCAACAGCGTACAATGGCAAGAAGAGCAGGAGGCAGAGCGAGACGTAACGCCGCTTTGCCCGTGTCGTCATTGCTAATATGGCTTTCAGATTCCTCATAGTCTTTCTTTACGCTTTTGCTGGGTTCGTTAAATAATCTTCTTGCGCTTGATGACTGAAGCGTGGCAGGGAATGGTAATCCATACGGTGGTGCCCAGACCTGCTTCGGAGTTAATCTCCAATGTTCCGCCCATCTGCTCGGTCAGCTCCTTGCTGATGGGCAGTCCAAGTCCGCTTCCGCTGTTGGAGTCACTGACAAAGCGTTCGAAGATGTGGTTGATGTCGGCTTGTGGTATCCCGTTGCCTGTATCCTCGATAGAAATCATCAGCCGGCGGCCGATGTAGTCGTAGCGTGCACGGATGGTGCCGCGTTGGGTGTTCTGTGCTGCATTGGCAGTAATCTGCTCGATGACGCGTCCCAGATTGGTGGCATCAATGTCTACCTCCAGCTCCTGATAGGGATTCTCCACGATATAGTTCACACCCTCTTTCTTGTAGGGGCTCCATCCTGTGTTGCAGTAGGACTCAAAGCTACCCGCAAAGTTCCACGGCCGCTTGTTGATTTCTATCATATGGGCATCGAGCCGTGACAGGAAGAGGATGCTATTGATTAGGTGGAGCAACTGGTCAGAATTCTCGAGAATCTGCTGGATGAAGACTTCTTCGTCGTCTGACGCGTGCTCGGCTTCGAAGAGCTCGGCGAATCCCACCACGGCACTCAGCGGTGTACGAATCTCGTAGCTCACGTTCTTCAAGAAGCTGTTCTTGGTGTTCTCTACTTCTTGCGCTTTTGCCGTCTCTTGTGCCAGTTGCTGTTCCGTGGCCATTATCTCCGTTACGTCGCGGCACATTCCGAAATAGTCCGTCACGTTGCCCGCATCGTCGTAGTTGGGGATGAAGTGGAACTGCAGGTGCAGGAAGTTGCCGCTTGCCACGCGGATGACGGTACTGATGTCGGTGTCGATGGAGTTGGTGGTGCGGTTGCCCATATTGTTGAGCATACGCATCGCTTTCTTCTTCGACTTGTCATCAACGAGGGTCATACAGCGGGCCTGCGTGAAAGCGTGCTGCACCTCGTTGGTCTTGCTGTAGATGGTCAGCGTATGCCTGTCGGGCGAGTAGTTGGCCATTCTGACGCCGGCCGACTTGAGCACGTAGTTGATGTTTGATATATATTCCGTCAGTTCCTTCGTGGCAGCCTGAATCTGTTCGATGCTGGCCTGCTGCTCTCCGATACTGCCGACCGCCTGTGTGTTGTCGCGCCCAATGGCAAAGATACCCATCAGGTTGTGCTTGTCGTCGAAGACAGGCATCAGCATTGCCTCATAGTAGATGGTGCCGGTTCGCTTGATGGCTTTCACCTTACGTCCGTGCTGTTCTGTGGGGATGTGGTCGAGGTCGATGATTCGGGTGCTGTGGAATCCGTCCAGCTCTTCGGCCGAGAGCACGGGCAGGCGCAGGATGTCGCAGTAGGAAACGTGCTCGGCAATGATTTCTTCGCGGTTGCAGCAGAAAGTCTCGCACGCTTTTGGGTTGATGTTGACGAGGATGCCGTCTTTGTCGTAGAAGGTCACGTCGAGCATCGGCGTGTTGAATAGTGCCCAGTATTGCAGCTTGCGGTTCTCGGCCTGCCGTTGCTGCTGGCGTTCCTCCGTGATGTCGCGCTTGGTTCCGATGATGACGGTGGGCTTCCCGTTCTCGCGGTGCAGCACCGACAGGGAAACAAAGAAGTCGCGTTCCTGTGCATCGCCGTCCTCAGTGTCCTTTGCTTTGATGTTCAGGGTCAGCTCTTCTCGCTCCATATTGGCTATCTGGTTCAGCCCTTCAAGCAGCCGCTTGAAGTCGCCCGGGTGATAGCGGTTGGCAAATTCCTCAGACGTGTAGGTATAGGCCGGCTGTCCGTTCTCGTTGCGCCACGTGAACACCTGCGTCGCAATGTCATAGGTCCACATTCTGACCTGACAGGTTTCGAGCACCAGTGCCAGTCGCTTGTTGCGCTGTGCTATCTGCTCCGTCATCCGGCGGCCCTGAATCTGGTAATTGATGATGTAGAAAATCGTGGTGAGGATAAACAGCAGGATAGCACCTACCACGTACCACACCCACGCGGGGATGCCTTTTTCGTGACGCTCGGGATAGAACCACTTGTTTTGGATGTTGCGCAGCTTCTCAGCCGAGCTGAGCTCAGTGTAGACGCTGTCCAGCTGATTCAGCAGCCGCGTGTCGTTCGACATAAACTTGTATTCTCCGTGGGGCATATCCACAGGCGTAATCTGCAAGTCGTCTATCTGGTATTTGCGCAGCAGCCATTTCAGTGACAGCGTGTTCCACACAATCTGTCCCGTTCCTGTGGAGCTGATTTCCTGAATCGACTCCTTAATGTCGTTCGAAGGAATGGCATTGGCACCCCATCCATAGTCTACCATCAGATGGTGGCACAGGCTGCCTTCGTACACCGTTACCTGCTGCTGACTGAGGTCCTTGAACGTCTGCACTCCAATGGGCTTGTTCTTCGGCCCCACCACACTCTGCGTAAAGAGCGTAACGGCATTCTGACTGTACTTGCCGTATTCGTTGTGGAATCCCGCGGCCAGTCCGAGCATCAGGTCCGAACGCCCGTCCCGTAAGTCGACGAGTGCCTCTTGGCGGGGCTTCATCTTGATGATGTAGGGAATGTTCAGCTCTTTCAGTATCAGTCTGACCAGATCCACATTGTATCCGTCGGGCTCTCCTTTCTCGTTGAGAAACGAGTAGGGCCATAAGTCCCACGTATCTTCATACACCAGCGGTGCTTCTTTCGTGTATATGCGCGGTTGCCCTGCCGAAGGCGCCGTGGCAGCCGATGCTTGGAGTGCTCCGAAGACAAGCAGCAGGAGTCCTAAGAGCCATTTGCTATGGTTGTTCATTATCATTCCTCGTTATCTTGGTTTTTATGTCGCACGGAATCCACAACCAGAAAGTAGAGCCTTTGCCCACCTCACTGTCGACGCCGATATCTCCCTTACAGCGTTCGGCAATGGCTTTGCAGATGGAGAGACCCAAACCAGTGCCTTGAATGTAGTCGTTGAGCTTCACAAACCGCTCGAACACTTTCTGGCACTGGTCTTTGGGAATGCCGGCACCCGTGTCTTCGCAGAAGATGTAGAGTCCGTTGTCTCTTTCGTGATAGCCCACGCGGATGTGGCCCTGATGGGTGTATTTCACGGCGTTGGTGACGAAATTGGTAATCACCTGCTGGATGCGTCCGTTGTCGATGCTGGTGACCAGCGACTTGTAAGGATTGTCCTTGATGAATTCCACATTCGGATTCTCCACACGTTGCGCCAACGACTGGCATATCTCGTCGAACGACTGGGCAAAGTCCACTTCCTCCGGCTGCATAATCAGTCCGTTGGAGTCCATTGCCGAGATGGCGAGGATGTCGTTAATCAGGCGCAGCAGCATATCGCAGTTGTTGTGAATGATATGTATCAGCTCGCGCTTGTCGTCCGACGACTCCATCGTCTGGATGAGGTCCGAGAAACCGACGATGGCGTTGAGCGGAGTCCGGATTTCGTGGGTCATATTGGCAAGGAACACACTCTTCATCCGTCCAGAGTCATTGGCGCGCTCCGTCTCGCGCTTAAGGCGTTCTTGTGCCTCGATGGCCTTCGACATATTACGAATCAGTCCGAAGCAGCCGGTCAGGCGGCCGTTCTTATCGTAGACGGGAATGCTGTTGATCTGGTTCCACTGCAGCTGGTCGGTATCGTGGAACAGAGGGCGCATCTGGCAGAGATAGGAGACTGGCTCCTTAAAGTGCTCTTCAGGATGACGGAAGTTTTCTGCAATCTCCTCGCCCTCGTTGACGAAGTAGGTCTCGAACTCGTCAAACGTCATTTCCAGCTCCATCGTGCTCAGTCCTTTGTAGAACTTGATGCTGCGGTCGCTGAATGAGGTCTGCCATACGCGCATATCGCAGGCTTCCATCATATATTTCAACTCGGTCTCGTAGCGCTGTATCTCTTCGTTGGCTTTCTGGATTTGCTGTTCATTGAGCTTGGCTTGCAGATAAATCTGACGTTCCTCGGTGACGTCGCGTGCAGCAATCGAGATGTACATCAGTTTGCCTTGCTCGTCGCGGATGGGATATAGTCGCAACTCAATGTAGTTGTGCATATCCTTTTCCGTAATCTGGCTTTGCGTGCATACCCAGAACTCTTCTACGTTATGGCGGTCCACGTTGTCGCGCACGGGTTGCAAGTCGAATAGGTTGTGGCTGGAGAAGAAAGCATCCGTCTCCCCGTCGAAGTGGCATATCTCGCGCATTATGCGGTTGGCACCCAGCAAATGGCCCTTCGCATCGTAGAACGACAGGCCGATAATCGACTGCTCGAAAATCTGCTGGTAGCGGTCGGTCAGGTCGCTGATGCGCTCTTGCTCTTTCTGAATGTCGGTCTTGTCAATCATCGTGGCAATGATGAGGGTGGGTTTGCTGAATCCCTCTCTGCGCTCGGTAATGGCCGTGCAGTGCACGTACCTCCATTCGCTCCTGTCGTCCCACCGGCAGCGGAAACGCATCTCGTCAGTGGTTGTCTCGCCGCTGCCCAGCCGTTTGAGGAAGGTTCTCAAGGATGCTTGGTCGTCGGGATGTATGTAGTTGATGAATTGTTCGGTCGTATGCGGTTCTGCCAAGACAGACTCTCCGTGGATGTCGTAGACGCTGTCTTGCAGCAGGTCGATGCCGATGACGTGTGTATCGCTGATCTCCAGTGCGTGGCGCATCATCTTGGTCAGGTCGACCGTGCGTTTGCTCTTGGCCCTTACGCGGCGGATGATGATGCGGTTGAGGATGAAGACCACCGTAAAGGCGATGACGACGGCGGCCACCAGCAGCCACGCCAGCAGTGGAATGGCGTAGAAGTCGTTGGTCTGCGTATATAATAATAGGTGTGTAAGCATCTTCATTGTTGCTTGTCGTTATGCGATGATTTCCTTTTTCTTCTCCAGCGTGACGGCCTCGCAGGGAATTGTGACCCACGCCGTGGTGCCCTTTCCCAGCTCCGACTGGAACTCGATGGTGCCGCCCATCTGCTGTACCAGTGACTGTACGATGGGCAGTCCCAGTCCCGTGCCGCAGTGACGCTCCTTATGGTCGCGCACAAACCGTTCAAACACTCTTGGCAGCGTCTTCTCGTCAATGCCCTCGCCAGTGTCTTCGATTGTGATGGTCAGCTGACCGCGGCGGTATTCGTATTTGGCACGTATGGTGCCCTCTTGCGTGAAGAAGGCTGCATTGGAACACAGCTTCTGGATGACCTGCCCCAGATTGTTCTGGTCGATGTTGATGAACAGATGGTTATAGGGATTCTCGATGATGGTCTTCACGCGTGGCGACACGCTGCTCCAGCCCATCTGACAGAAACCGTCGAAGAAGAGGGCGAAGTCGGTGTCTTCCTTATTATATTCTATCATATTGGCATCCAAGCGCGAGAGGAACAGGATGTCGTTAATCAGTTCCAGCAGTGAGTTGGAGTTCTTCTTGATTTCTTCTACGAACACGCCCTCGTCTTCGGGATTGTGTTCGTTCTCAAACAGCTCGGCAAAGCCCAGCACCGTGTTGAGTGGCGTACGTATCTCGTAGCTCATATTCAGCAGGAACGAGTTTTTCAGCAACTCTGTTTCCTGCGCTTTCTTGGTCTCGGCCGCCAGTCGCCGCTCGGTCTCCACCATATCGGTCATATCGCGGAACATTCCGAAATAGTGGGTCACCTGTCCCTGCTCGTCGAGCATCGGCACCAGATTGAGCTGCAAGAAGTTGTCGCGCCCGTTCGCATCGTGCATTATCGTCTGTATCGTGCGCTGGATAGAATGGTTCAGTCGGTGGTCCATCTGGTTCAGAATGCTCGAGGCATAGCGCCGGTCGCGCGGTG
The DNA here is from genome assembly GCA_017476785.1 of Prevotella sp. Classification (GTDB taxonomy): domain Bacteria; phylum Bacteroidota; class Bacteroidia; order Bacteroidales; family Bacteroidaceae; genus Prevotella. The sequence continues at coordinate 18,375 of JAFUZD010000017.1, forward strand.
CTGCCAGTCGAATGCAGCGCAGCTGGGTCAGCAAGAACTGAGGCTTGTCCAGTGCTTCCGAGATTTCCAGTGTATGCGTGCTGATGTCGTAGTTCATCAGTCGTGCACCGCTCACCTGCATTGCCAGATTGATGTTGTCGATGTAGCGCTGTATGCGTCGCGTGGCTTGGCGCAGGCGGTGTCCCATCTCTTGCTGGTGATGGAACGAGTCTACCATCTCGGTGATGTTGCGCCCAGCCATATAGACGCCCAGCAGCTTGCCGTTGCGGTCGTGTATGGGATTGATAATCGATTCGTAGTACAGCTTTCCGCTCGCCCCCAGTCCCGGCAGCTTGCGCGTCTCGGGCGGAATGCTGCCCAAATCGGTAATCGACGACAGCGTGACACTGTCGATGTGGTGGAAGTCAATGCCCTCGTAGGACGGGATGTCGTTCAGGTGCAGTCCGCTCTTGAGTAGTGCCTCGCGGTCGCTGACGTTGAAGGTGCTGCACGCTTTGTCGTTTACGTCGGTCAGAATGCCGTAGGCGTCGTAGTAGACCATATCTACCAATGCCGTATTGAACACGGTGTGGTACTGCATCAGCAGCTGGCTCATATGCTCGTGCTGCTCGTGCTCCGTCGTGGTGTCGCGCATAATGCCCAGTACGGACAGCGCGTGGCCTTGCCTGTTGCGCTTGAACACCGACACATTGACAGTGAAGTGCGCTTGCGGCTGGCTCTTGTCATCGGGCTGCTCACCCCGTACTTCCAGCGTTACCGTCTGCTTGCGGCCGTCGCGTGTGTCGAACACGGCGTTGCGCATCCGTTCAAAATCGTTGCGGTCGAAGAACTTGGCAAAGTCGATGGGGTTGTAGATGTCCGTGTTGTCGTCGTCTGCCAGCCATTGGTAGTGCCTGCCCGTGACATCGTAGATCCATAGGCGCACATTGGCCGAGCGTAGCACCAGTTTCAGCCGTTCGTTCTGCTGCCTGTTCTTCTTGTCGGTCTCCTGCTCGTTGTAGACAAAGAGCCGGTTGTAGAACAGAAGGACGAAGAGCGTGATGAGCAGTGCGGCCATCAGATAGGCCACCAGATGCTGGAAATTATAGAAGCTGAGCGCGTCGGGTGTTTGCGCGAGTGCCGTGGTGGGCAGCATCCACAGCATCGTAGCAGTCCCGAAATAGATCGTTCGCTTTAGGTTCATATCCGTTAGTTATAGTATAAGGTATATTGCGCACAAAGTTAGTGGTTTTTGGTTAAAAAGACGAAAATCTCTCCGTTTTTTTTCTTTTCTCCCCTTCTGTGGCTGCCATTCCTCTATTCTTCTGTTGTTGGAGCCATAAAAAAGCGGGCTGCACTGAGCAGCCCGCCGGAATGTTTCTTGCAACTGGCGATTCCTTAGAGCGGATATTCGTCGAAAGCATAGAGCACGGTAGAGAGGTAGCGCTCGCCGGTGTCGGGCAGCAGCACCACAATCTTCTTGCCGGCGTTCTCGGGACGCTTGGCCACCTCGATAGCTGCATAGGCGGCAGCACCCGACGAGATGCCCACCAGCAGACCTTCGGTCTGTGCCAGCTCGCGGCCGGTGCGGATGGCGTCGTCGTTGTCTACGTCGAACACTTCGTCAATAATCGAGGCGTCGTAGGTCTTCGGAACGAAACCGGCACCGATGCCCTGAATCTTGTGCGGGCCGCTTTGGCCACCGTTCAGTACGGGCGATGCCGAGGGCTCTACGGCAACCAGCTTGATGTTAGGATTCTTCTCTTTGAGCAGCTTGCCTACGCCCGAGATGGTTCCACCCGTTCCTACGCCAGCCACGAAGATATCAATCTGTCCGTCGGTATCGGCCCAGATTTCCTCGCCCGTGGTGCGATAGTGCTTCTCGGGGTTGGCCAGATTCTCAAACTGCTGCAGGATGATGGCTCCGGGAATCGAGTCGCGCAGCTCCTGTGCGGCGCGGATAGCACCGGGCATTCCGTCCTTTCCACTGGTCAGACGTACCTCGGCACCATAAGCCTTCACCAGATTACGACGCTCCACACTCATCGTCTCGGGCATCGTCAGAATCAGCTTGTAGCCTTTCACGGCAGCTACGAGCGCCAGACCCACACCCGTGTTGCCACTGGTGGGCTCTATGATGGTTGCGCCGGGCTTGAGCAGTCCTTTCTGCTCAGCATCTTCAATCATTGCCAGCGCAATACGGTCTTTCACACTTCCGCCGGGGTTGAAATACTCCACCTTAGCGATGACGGGGCTCTGCAGCCCCTTCTTGGCAGCATATTTGTTCAGCTCGAGGAGCGGAGTGTTGCCAATCAGGTCAGTCAGTTGTTTTGCAATTTTTGCCATTATCGTAATTGTTGGTTTAAGTTGTTTCCTTCGTTTTGTCGTTAGGCGATATCATTTCCTCAACCGTCCCAGCCCCTCGTCTTTAGGGAGGGGCTGGGCGCGGGGTGGAGTTTATATCTTGTCCAGTGCCTGAGCAAGGTCGTCAATGATGTCGTCAATGTGCTCCGTACCGATGCTCAGGCGCACGGTCGACGGCGTGATGTGCTGCTGCTCCAGCTCCTCGGGACTCATCTGCGAGTGGGTAGTCGTGTAGGGATGGATGACGAGGCTCTTCACGTCGGCCACGTTGGCCAGCAGCGAGAAGATTTCCAATGCGTCAATAAACTTCCAAGCCTCCTGTTCGCCTCCCTTTATCTCGAAGGTGAAGATGCTTCCTGCACCGTTGGGATAGAGCTTCTGGTAGAGCGCGTGGTCGGGATGCGTGGGCAGCGACGGGTGGTTCACTTTCGCAATCTTCGGGTGGTTCTTCAGGAAGTCAACCACCTTCAGTGCGTTTTCCACGTGGCGCTCTACGCGCAGCGACAGCGTCTCCAGACCTTGCAGCAGAATGAAGGCATTGAACGGACTGAGCGTTGCGCCAGTATCACGCAGGATGACGGCACGGATGCGGGTGACGAAGGCTGCTGCACCGGCCACGTCGGCAAAGATGGCTCCGTGGTACGAGGGGTCGGGCTTGCCCAGCGTGGGATACTTGTCGGCATTGGCTTTCCAGTCGAACTTGCCACCGTCTACGATGACGCCGCCCAGCGACGAGCCGTGGCCGCCAATGAACTTTGTGGCCGAGTGAACTACGACGTCAGCACCGTGCTCAATCGGACGGATGAGGTAAGGCGTGCCGAACGTGTTGTCGATAATCAGCGGGATGTTGTGCTTGTGAGCCACCTCGGCCAGCGCGTCGATGTCGGTCACGTCAGAGTTGGGGTTGCCGAAGGTCTCGGCATATATAGCTTTGGTGTTGGGTCGGATGGCAGCCTCTACGGCGGCAAGGTCGTTCACGTTGACTATGGTATTCGTGATTCCTTGAGTGGCTAAAGTGTGGGTGATTAAGTTGAACGAGCCACCGTAGAGATTGTCGGCTGCCACGATATGGTCGCCGTTTTGGACGATGTTCTGCAGGGCATAGGTGGCAGCGGCTGCTCCGCTGGCCACGGCCAGTCCGGCCACGCCGCCCTCGAGTGCTGCCACGCGGTCTTCGAACACGCCCTGCGTCGAGTTGGTCAGTCGGCCGTAGATATTGCCCGGGTCGCGCAGGCCGAAACGGTCGGCAGCGTGCTGCGAGTTACGGAATACGTAGCTGGTAGTCTGATATATAGGTACGGCACGCGCGTCGGTTGCGGGGTCTGGTTTCTCTTGTCCTACGTGCAACTGCAATGTCTCGAAGTGAAGTTTCTTGTTGCTCATAATTCTTTCCTTTCCTTAATTATTAAATGAATACTTTTTGGATAGCCATTGTGGCTTTTTCGGTGAACTGGCGAGAGCTGTTTGCCTCATTGTTTTTGGCGGTTTCTGCTTTCAGCGAATCACCGAGTGCAAAGGTACGGCCTTTCCCCCATACCCGAAATAGCACAATCGGGCGATTCTGACTACCACAAACGTGGTATTCTCTTTGTCAGCCCCTGCTCCGAATCCGTTCTTTTTTAATGCTTGACGCGAGAAAATCGGGAATTTATTTTGCCGTTTCCCCACTAATCCGTATCTTTGTCGGGAAGAACATCAACAACGAATATATTATGATAGACGTAAAGCAAACTTTAGCATCGGCCGAAGAGCGGATGGAAATGGCAGCAATGTTTCTGGAGGACGAACTGAACCGCATCCGTGCCGGACGTGCCAACGTAGCCATCCTCGACGGCGTACGTGTTGAGTCGTATGGCTCGAAAGTGCCGCTCAACCAAGTGGCCACAGTGACAACCCCCGACGCGCGCACCATCGCCATCAAGCCGTGGGACCGCAAGCAGATTCGCGACATCGAGAAGGCTATTATGGACAGCGACGTCGGCATCACACCCGAGAACAACGGCGAGATTATCCGTCTGGGCATTCCGCAACCTACCGAGGAGCGTCGCCGCGACTTGACCAAGCAGTGCAATAAGATAGCTGAGAAGGCAAAGGTGGAGGTGCGCAACGTGCGCGGCGACATCAAAGACAAACTGAAGAAGGCTATTAAAGACGGACTGAGTGAGGACAACGAGAAGGACGCCGAACTCGAACTGCAGAAGGTGCACGACAAGTTCATCAAGCGCATTGAGGAACCCATCGAGGCCAAGAACAAAGAGATAATGACGGTATGATTTTTTTAATTGAGAATTGAGAATGGAGAGTTGAGAATTATGATTACTTGATGCGCAGACTCAATTGCAGATACTGACGCTCAGTGCTAATCATAATTCTCAACTCTCCACTTTCAATTCTCAATTCATAATTCTCAACTCTCCATTCTCAATTTATAAATAGATGAAGGGACTCGTCATCAAGAATACAGGCAGTTGGTACACGGTACTGACAGACGACGGGCAGACGGTAGACTGCAAGATAAAGGGCAACTTCCGGCTGCGCGGCATCCGTTCTACCAATCCCGTTGCCGTGGGCGACCGCGTGACTATCGCTCCTCCCGCATCTGCTCAAGGGGGAACGGACGGTGCCTCTCCTGCGGGCGAGACGGGTAGGGGAGTCGCCTTCATCACGGAGATTGAAGACCGCCGCAACTACGTCATCCGTAAGTCGCAGAACCTCTCAAAGCAGAGTCATATCATTGCGGCTAATGTTGATCAGGCGTTGCTCATCGTCACCGTCAACCGTCCGCCGACGTCCACTACTTTTATCGACCGCTTCCTCGCTTCGGCAGAGGCCTACCGCATTCCCGTTGTCCTCGTGTTCAACAAGACCGATTTACTCGATGACGACGAACGCCATATCCAGCAGATGCTGATGCAGCTCTACGAAACCGTCGGCTACGAATGCCGTGCCATCTCGGCGGGCACGGGTGAGGGGGTGGATGCGCTGCGCTCGCTGCTGGACGGCAGGATAACGCTGCTGAGTGGGCATAGTGGTGTGGGCAAGTCGACGCTCATCAACCGCCTTCTGCCCGGCGTCCATCTGCGTACGGCAGAGATTAGCGATGCCCACAATACAGGTATGCACACCACTACCTTCAGCGAGATGCTTCCCTTGCCTCAAAACGCAGGCTGGCTCATCGACACTCCGGGCATCAAAGGCTTCGGAACGTTCGACATCGAGCCCGAGGAGCTGACCAGCTATTTTAAGGAGATATTCCATTTCTCGCAAGACTGCCGCTTTTCCAACTGTACGCATACCCACGAGCCCGGTTGCGCCGTGCTCCGTGCCGTCGACGACCACGACATCGCCCAGAGCCGCTACCAGTCCTACCTCTCGATGCTCAACGACAAAGACGAGGGCAAATATCGCGAGGCGTACTAACCTCTCACCTTTATAATATATTCGCTCATAAACGAGGCGCCGGGTTGCAGATGGTTCATCAGCGGCTTGTCGCGGAATTCGCCGTTGAAGCCGCGCGGGTCGCCAATGCCGTACCACGGCTCGATGCAGACAAAAGGTGCGCGCTTGCCGTAGGGGCTCCAGAAGGCGCAGACGGGCGTTTTGTAGCTGACGGTGATAGCGGGCGTGCCGTCGGTGTCGAGCAGCGTGGCGCGATGCGTCTGGCTGTTGTGAATCTTCACGCTGTCGTTGCGCCAGAAGGCTTCGTCGAATTCGATGACGCCCTCTTCTGCTTCTAATGGTACCTCCGTCATCTCGTGCGAGCCGTCCGCATAGCTGCGCAGCGCGTCCATCGGCTCTTCGTTGTCCAGCCGGATGGTGCCCTCAATGCGGCCGCCGGGGACATTGAAGGCCGGGTGACCGCCTATCTGGAAGTGAATCTCCTGCGTATCGGTGTTCTCCACGTGCCAGATGACGTGGATGCTGCGGCCGTCCAGCCGGTAGGTGACGGCGAGGTTGAAGCGATAGGGATATACTTGCAGCGTCTCATCCGAGTCGTGCAGGGCAAAGGTGACGCGGCTGTCCGTCTTGTTGATGAGCTGGAACTGCTTGTCGCGGGCGAATCCGTGGCGCGGCAGATGATACTCTCGGCCGTCTACGCGATAGGTGTCGTCGTTGACGCTGCACACGATGGGAAAGAGTATCGGCGAGTGGCGCGGCCAGTATTTCGGGTCGGCTTGCCACAGATACTCACGCCCGTCGGCATCTTTCACACTCTGGAGCTCGGCTCCCACTTCGCTCACTCTGATGGTCAGATATTCGTTTCTCAGTTCTTCCATATTGTTTTTCCGGTTGTTTGAATGAATGTTCTTGTTTATTTTAGCCGTAAGGTCTTCCAAAGGAACCACGCGATAGTGATGGCGATTAGCCCTGTGAAGACAAATGTGAGCCATACGAGCCGTGGCTGGATGATGATGACCACAGTGGCGCAGAACATCAGTACCGTCAGTATCGTGATGATGCGAATCAGTCGGATGATGAGCAGATAGTGCTCGGCACGCGGGTTTCTGACGGGGATGTTGAAGGTCTTCGGGGCATAGCAGAGTAGCAGCATCACCGGCGCGAGTATCGTGGCGATGAGGCTCTGTGAGACTACGGTTGCCACGTCGGCACCGGCGTGGCGGATGGCCCAGATGCTCAGAAGCCAGAGCGCGAGTAGCAGTACGGCCGTTGCGACCTCGAAGACGCGCCCCTCAACGGTGTGGGGCGTCTTGAATCCAATTTTGTTGTCGTTCATAGTTCTTGCAGTGATTCGTCGTTATTATTGTTGTCGTTGTCATTCTTCTGCCGCTTGGGCAGCCGCTTGGCCCGGCGCAGCGCTTCCGTGATAATCCACTGCAGCTGCCCGTTGGTCGAGCGGAACTCGTCAGCGGCCCACGCTTCGATGGCATCCATCGTGTCCGTGTCGATGCGCAGGATGAAGCTTTTGGTCTTGTTCTCTTTCTTGGCCATAGGTTTAGTGGTTCAGTGTTCCCGTGTTCACTACCGGCTGTGCGTTCTCGTCGCCGCAGAGCACGACCATCAGGTTGCTCACCATTGCAGCCTTCTTGTCGTCGTCCAGTTCCACTACGTCCTCCTCAGCCAGCTTCTGCAGGGCCAGCTTCACCATCGAGACGGCACCCTCCACAATCTTCTCGCGGGCGGTGATGATGGCCGAAGCCTGCTGGCGGCGCAGCATCACGGCAGCAATCTCGGGGGCATAGGCCAGATAGTTGATGCGCGCCTCTACGATTTCGATGCCGGCCATTGCCAACCGCTCGGCCAGCTTCTGCTCCAGCTGTTGGTTGATTTCCTCACCGCCGCTGCGCAACGTCAGCTCGTCGGTGCGGCCGTCCACGTCGTCGTAGGCATAGAGCCCGGCCACCTGACGCAGGGCGGCGTCGCTCTGCACGCGTACGAATCGCTCGAAGGCCGCCATCATACTCTTCAGGTCGGTGCCGATGGTGTTGGCTGCATTGCCCGATGCCATTGTCTGCGAGTCGATTTCAAACATTGCTTTGTACGTGTCCTTCAGTTTCCACACCAGCACCAGCCCAATCATTACGGGGTTGCCCGTCTTGTCGTTCACTTTGATGGGCTCGGCGTCCAGATTGCGGGCGCGCAGCGACAGCTTCTTGGTGGTGATGAAGGGGTTCACCCAGTAGTAGCCCGTACGGGTGAACGTGCCGCGGTAGCGACCGAAGAACATCATCACGCGGGCTTCGTTGGGCTCGAGCATTATGAATCCGGCCCAGCCAATGAGGGCACACGCCAGCACGATGGCACCGAGGGCGGCCCAATAGCCGTTTTCTATACATACGCTGTAGACCAGTGCGGCAATGCCGCCGATGGTCAGGAAGATGTTGGCAAAGAGCGCTGCAAATCCGTTGAGCGCCATTCCGTTGAAGTTGAATTCCTTTGTTTCCATATTCTTTTGTTTTAAGATATTGTTTTAATTGATATCATTTTGATATTGCAAAGATATTTATTTCTAACCATTCTTCCAAATGATTTGACTAAGATTTAAGGTTCTTTAAGACTTTCCTGCGCAGTCGTGCTTGGGGAATGGTGGTCAGCGGAGGCTGAAGGCCCAATGAGTTTTCAAGAGAATTCGCCCGATTCTCTCGAGAATTTGCAGAATCCTCACGCATATTTCGCAAATAATGCCTAACTTTGCAGTTGCAATGCAAGTAAGACAATGTCGATGGATAAATTGACCATACAACAGCGAATCTATACTATTCGTGGACAGCGCGTAATGTTAGACTTTGACTTGGCCTATCTTTATGGGGTGGAGACTGCCCAACTGAAGCGCCAAGTGAGGCGCAACATTGAGCGGTTTGAGGGTGATGATTTTATGTTTGAAGTGACGTGGGGCGAACTTTCAAGATGCCAAATTGGCAGCTTGAACACAGGACGCGGCGGCAACATCAAGTATTTGCCTTATGCGTTTACCGAGTTGGGAGTGGCGATGCTGAGTGGAGTGTTGCGCTCACCTACGGCCATTGCCGTCAATCGTGACATTATGCGCGCCTTTGTTGCATTCCGCCATATTGCAATGTCTGCATTGCCCGAAAGCTATGCCGAACTGAAAGCAGAGATTCAGGCAGTGAAGGACGAAATGAATGATATTCTGGCGGACCAGAACGACATCAATGAGTCTACTCGTGCACAGTTGGATGCCATCAGTCAGGCACTGGCCGAGTTGCAATCGTGTCACCGTGTGGAGCGGCAGCCTCGACGGCGCATAGGATTTATTCAAGACGAAACAGAACAGCAATGAATACGAAGGAACTGGAAGGAAAGCGCATCGCCGTGTTGTTGTCGGGCGGCGTTGACAGCTCGGTGGTGGTCTATGAGCTGGCGCAGCTGGGACTGCACCCCGACTGCTTCTACATCAAGATTGGCCCCGAAGAGGCAGAGGAGTGGGACTGCTCGAGCGAAGAAGACCTCGAGATGGCTACGGCCGTGGCCGCACGCTACGGCTGCCACTTGGAGGTGGTCGACTGCCATCGCGAATACTGGGACGAGGTGACGCGCTATACTATGAATAAGGTACGCGCGGGACTGACGCCCAACCCCGACGTGATGTGTAACCGGCTCATCAAGTTTGGTGCCTTTGATGCCAAGCGCGGGCACGACTACGACCTCATCGCCACGGGGCACTACGCCCAGACGGAAACCGATGAGGCCGGCTATAAGTGGCTGACCACCAGTCCCGACCCCGTGAAAGACCAGACCGACTTCCTCGCTCAGATATACGACTGGCAGCTGCGTAAGGCACTCTTCCCCATCGGCCACTACGTGAAGGACGAGGTGCGCCAGATTGCCGAGCGTGAGCACTTGGTCAACGCCCATCGGCGCGACTCGCAGGGCATCTGCTTCTTGGGCAAGATCAACTACAACGACTATCTGCGCCGTTACTTGGGCGAGCAGCCCGGCGACGTGGTAGAGCTGGAGACGGGGCGCCGCATCGGGCAGCACCGTGGCCTGTGGTTTCATACCATCGGCCAGCGCCACGGCCTCGGCTTCGGTGGTGGTCCGTGGTTTGTGGTCAAGAAAGACGTACACCTTAATATATTATACGTCAGCCACGGCTACGACCCGCAGACGGCTTACAGCAGCGAGTTCCGCATCCACGACTGGCATCCGATGGGAGCCCCCCCCCAGTCCCCCCCGAGGGGGGGGGGCGGGCGCACTGTTCTCCCCCCCTCGGGGGGGATGGGGGGGGCTATCACCTTTAAGATTCGCCACACGCCCGAGTATCATCCAGCCCGCCTCCAGTCGGTAGGCGATGGCTGCTACGTCGTCCATTCCGCCCATCCCATCCACGGCGTGGCACCGGGTCAGTTCTGCGTGGTCTACGATGAGCACCACCATCGCTGCCTCGGCTCCGGTGAGATTACGGTGTGAGAATGTGAAGGGATAGTGCTTTAAGTAAGGTGTTTGTCGCTCCATTCAATACAAAACTCATCGATGAGGTATTGGTCGCTGCGGCAGTGGAGGTCGGCTATGCCCGCTTGTATCATCAAGAAAGTGTCATCCTAAGGCTCCTTTCTCGCGCATAATGTCAGTCAGTTCGTCCACGAGGTAGTCGCTGCTGTAAGTGTGCAGCACGTCGTAGGAGGGAATGATATACCCGCTGAGGATGTTGGTGTCGCGTAACTTTTCGTAGACGCTTGTCTGCGACATCCCCAGTCGTTCGGCAATGCTGCCGATACAGTAAGTGGCAAAATCCAGTTGATTCAGAGTCATACGTATATCTTTCCTGCTGCAAAAATAGGGAATAAATTGCAGATGGCCAAATTCTTGGGGAGAAAAAACGTGCGTGCTGGTGCTTGGCGGGGTGGTGCGCACGATTCCCCTCAAATGTTAAAAAGCGTCATTTTGACAATAAATCTTAAAAATATTTGCGTATTTCGGGGATAATGCCTATATTTGCAACGAACTATATGGTACACCGAGCCGCTTTGTGCGCCCAGTGACCGCAAACGAAGAAAACTAACATTTACTAACAATTTAAAATCAAAAAAAGTATGAAGAAAATCTTTACTCTACTTGCAGTGGCTTTCATAGCCCTGAGTGCTAATGCGCAGGTCATCAGCTGGACGGCAGACGACGTGACGGCAGCAGCCGACCTCGCAGACGGTACGGTATTCAGCAACGGTGATTTCAAGCTGACGCTGAAGAACGAGAACAAGAAGATGGCTATCGACAAGAACAGCCAGTATTTCGGCACGGCAACGGATTATCAGAACTTTGCCGCTCGTCTGAAGACCGGTGGTAAGTCGGACTCCAAGCAGCATCTGCTGCTCACTATCCCTGCAGATGGTACACTGAAGGCTTATATTCGTTCGGGTAGCAGTAGCGATGCTCGTGTTGTGATTATGGAGCAGGGTGGCGAACAAATCTATAATGCTGCAGCTAAGGATGGTGATGCCGTAACGGCTACTATCAGCGGAGAGGACAAGAGCGTATTCCCCGTTATCAGCGTAGGTGTTAAGGCAGGAGAGGTCAAGCTGACTTATACTGATGGCGCAATGTATGTCTACGCTTTCGAATTTGTTGCTGACGCACAAGGTGGCAATGGTGGTTCTGACGAGCCCGAGACTTATGTAGCTGCTACTGATGCTCTGGCAGCTGAATTTGCAGCTGTGGTGAATGCTGCCGGTGTGGCTACCAACGTTGTCAACGGAAACTCTGTCGTTAAATTCAGCACGGCCAGTGTTGAAGGCGAGGGTGTAGGCTCTGCTGATCCCGCCGACCTTGCAGAGGGTGGTCAGGACATTACCGTCGGTGCTGTTATCAGTGCAGATGACCATACCTTCGAGCTGATTTCCATCAACTCTACGAAGGATATCAAATGGGCTCGCGCTAATCAGGGCGACATCGACTATAGCTACGTAACTGGTACGGGTACTCCCGCCGTTTCGATGGTGGCAGAAGAGATTGTTACCGATGGCACGCCTACTGGCAAATATCGCGTAAAGGTGACGCCGTTCGATCCCGCAGTGGGTGGCGAGCCTGCCAGCGGTCTGTACTATAAGTTCACCGTGAAGCAGGATGGCGCACTGAAGATTGGTATCTGGGCCAACAAGGGTAACCGCACCACCTTCGTGGTAGACGGCGAGACCAAGCAGGTTTCCGACTATCTGGTAGAGGGCTACATCAGCGGCCAGAACTATACGGAGGCAGACGGCGTGGACGCTGAGCTGGTTGGCAAGAAGAAGTGGCTCACCAACGATGAGATTCGTGCACTGGGCAACACTCCTTACGTTATCGGCGCAGGTAACCAGCCGTTCTGGGGCAATGTCATCATCGACGCCAAGAAAGACAAGACCTACTGGCTGTTCCAAGGCACCGCACAGATTGGCTTCCAAGGCTTCACCTTCGCTCCCGGCAAGGCTAAGGAAGACTTGGTTACTACCGCTGTTGAGCCTATCCACAACGTAGTAGCTCCCGTATGGAACGAGAATGCTCCTATCTACAACCTAGCAGGCCAGCGCGTAGGCCGCGACTATAAGGGCATCGTAATCCAGAACGGTCGCAAGTTCTTCCAGAAGTAATCGAGCGAACACTCAATACCCCTCAATGTGCGCATTGGCAGCAAAGGCCAGTGCGCACTTTTTTATGCGAAATAATTTGGCGGTTTCAACCTAAATCCTTATCTTTGCAGCAGACACAATAAGAAAGGCAGTGTCTCAAAGCCTAAGAACGAACTAAAAAACGGAGCGGTAGGAGACAGCCGCACCGAGGAGGACTAACTATGAAATCAACTAAGCGACGGATGTACGACGAAGAGAGCTATGAGCTGGACAACGTCTACAATGAAAGTGAGGAACGCTATCAGGCAACACCATCCATCTGGTATTCCTGATTTTCACCCTAATGGGCTGACTGAGTCGGGTGGTTCCGGGCTTCGGCTACGGGCCACCTTTCTTTTTGAAAAAGTAAGATATAAAAAACAGTAAGATAAAGAAGTAATGGACTTTACAATCGGATTTGCAGCCTTCGCAGCCGTAGCGCTGGTGGGCTGGTGCATTGCAGAACTAAAACAGCGCGCTTGCGCTTACAACGACAGCGAGGCCGAGCTGCAGGCTCTCGATGCTTTCAACACGCTGCATCTGACGGCCAACGACGGCCGCGAGCTGAATATCGACGACGTGATGCGGACCATCAGCACGAAGGGATTTACGGCGTAGCGTCATCATTCTGCGAAGCACTCAGGATGTTTCGCATCAATCCCTCATACTTGGCTCGCTTCACGGCAGAGCCTTTGAACAGACGGCGGTAGTCTTCTATGGACAGCTGCTGCCAGTCGCTTTTGCGCATTGCCATCAGCTCGGGGTGCGGCTGTAGCCGGGGCTCGTCGGTGGGCTGTGCAAAGCGGTTCCACGGGCAGGCCTGTTGGCAGCGGTCGCAGCCATAGATGGTGTTGCCCATCTTCTGCTTTGCCTCGGCCGACAGCTCGCCGCGGTTCTCTATGAGTTGGTAGCTCAGGCAGTGCTCCGCCCTGAACCCGTCGGCCTGCAGGGCACCCGTAGGGCAGGCGTCGATGCAGGCGCGGCACATTCCGCATCGGGCGGTCATCGGGCGGTCGTAGCTCAGCTCGATGTTGAGAAACAGCTCACCGAGGAAGAACATAGAGCCTGCTCCGGGAATGATGAGCTGGTGGTTGCGCCCCGTCCATCCCAGTCCAGCCTGTTCGGCCCAGTAGCGTTCCAGCACGGGCGCAGAGTCGCAGAAAGCGCGGTAGTGAAGGGTGGAGGGTGACGGGTGGATGATGGAGAGCGTGGCTGCCAGTAGGTGAAGCTTCTGCTTCACGATGTCGTGATAGTCCTGCCCCAGTGCGTAGGCAGCCAGCTGATACTCCTCAGCGGGCATCTGCTGAGCAGGGGCGTAGTTGAGGGCCACGCAGACAATGCTCTTCACTCCCGGCATCAGCAACCGCGGGTCCAGCCGCAGGTCGGTGTGGTTGGCCATATAGGCCATATCCGCATTCCCGCCACTGTCCAGCCAGTGGCGCACACGGGTGGCAGCCGCCTCGCTGACAGCCTCTGCCCGTGCTATCCCACAAGCAAAAAAGCCGAGACGACGCGCCTCGGCTTTTATCTTATTCGAAAGTTCGGAATGCATATCCCTCCTGTTTGAGCCACTCGATGGCCTGTGGCAGTGCATAGTGCAGCTTGTCGATAGACTTCAGCGAGTCGTGAAACGTGATGATGCTGCCGTTGCGGGCATAGCGCTTCACGTTGGCCAGCACGTCTTCGGCAGTCATCCATTTGGAGTAGTCGCGCGTGACGAGGTCCCACATTACGATGCGGTACTTCTTGCTCAGCCAGTAATACTCGCTCCACCGCATCCATCCGTGGGGCGGGCTGAAGAGGTGGGCGTCGATGAGCTCGTTGGCCTTATGCGTGTTGATAATATAGGTGGACGTCCAGTGCTTGAAGGCACCCAGATGGTTGAACGTATGGTTGCCCACCTGATGGCCCTCAGCCTTAATGCGCTCAAAGAGCTCGGGGTGTTTCCTGACGTTGTCGCCCACCATAAAGAAGGTGGCTTTGACGCCATATTCGCGCAGCGTGTCCAGAATGAACGGCGTAGCCTCGGGTATGGGGCCGTCGTCGAAGGTCAGGTAGACGGCCCGCTCGTCTCGGTCCATACGCCACGTGGCCCGTGGGTAGAGCCATCGTAGCCATATTGCTGGTTGCTCAATGAACATCGTCCGTGCGCGTTAATTTACTCAGAAGCCCATTCGGCCGCCTCGCTGTTGATAGAGGTCGATGATGCGGTCGAGCCCCGCCGTCTTCTGGCGTGCCCATTCCTCGTCGAGCTCTTCGGCTGCCGCCTCCACCTGTTGCAAGATATAGAGGTGCATCATACAGTCCTGCTGATAGCCGGCGAATGTGGAGCCGGTGAAGCTGCAATAGTAGCGCATATACTGAGCCGACTTGGTCCAGAGTGCGTTGAGCAGCTCTTTGGCCTTCTGCTTCTGTCCGAGATAGGTGTAGACGCGCGCCTCGTCGAGCGAGCCCGACGCATAGTCGATGGGCACGTTGTAGGCCGGCAGCATCTTGTCGGTATAGGCCAGCACCTTTGCCGCCTCTTTGTTCTTCTCCTCGTTGATGAGGTTCATTGCCAGCTGCGTCATAATGCGGCGATGCGTGAAGCACATCCGCATCACGGTCTCATCGAGGTAGATGCCCGGCTCATTGACTCCGCCGAACTTGAAGCGCGTCATAATGTTGTCGTAGGTGCGCTGCGTGTCGAAGTTCTTGGCGCCCGGCGCTTTGGTGGTGAACGGCGTGATGCGGTTGACCAGTCCCTCCTGAATGAAGTTGTCGCCGAGGTTCATATAGTTCTCGCTGCCCACGGTGAGTGCCACGTAGATGGGGCGTGTCCAGTTGCACTGGGCAATCATCTCGAGCATCATCAGGTCGCCCTTATAGAGCGCGCTCTTGCCTTTGAGCGAGATGACCATCCGGTCGGGTATGGAGTCGGTGGCCATCATCATTCCGCTGCGGCGCACGGCCTCCTTATCGATGGTCATATAGAGCGTGTCGGTGGGAATGATGTGGAACTCCTTATTCTTAGCGCGCACCCAGTATTTCAGCACGTTCTTCAGCTCGAACGGCTCGTCGCCGAAGTTGGCGCGTGCCGTCTCGGGGTCGCTCTTGTAGAGCTCGAGCACGGCTTCCTTCATCTCTGGCTCCACCTGCACATATTCGTTCGTGCCGGCGCAGTATTCCAGTCGGCTCCACGTGATGGGCACCGAGGGTGAGTCGTAGGCCGGGCGGCGCATCTGGTCGATGTACCAGTCGGTCTGCAGGTAGCTGAGGTTGCACACGCGTGCGTCGGTCCTGACACCCTCCACGTCCTGATTGTACCACAGGGGGAAGGTGTCGTTGTCGCCGTTGGTGTAGATGATGGGGTTGCCTTCCTGCTGGAGCGACATCAGGTAGTTGCGTCCGAAGTCGCGGCAGGTGTAGCGTCCCGAGCGGTCGTGGTCGTCCCACGTCTGGCTGGCCATCTGCACAGGAACGAGCAGACAGGCTGCCGACAGGATGGCGTAGGCTGCGGCACTCTCTTTCTTGATGAGCTGCTGCAGCAGCTTGCACAGTGCTGCCACGCCCATACCGCACCAGATGGCAAAGGCATAGAACGAGCCCGCATAGGCGTAGTCGCGCTCACGCGGCTGCATAGGCGTCTGGTTCAGATAGATGACGATGGCCAGACCGGTCATAAAGAAGAGGAAGAACACAACCCAGAACTGGCGGATGCCCGTCTGGTCCTTCGGGTCTTCGCGGTGCCGGCCGAACGACTGCCAGAAGAGACCGAGCAGTCCGAGCAGCAGCGGCAGCATATAGAACACGTTGTGTCCTTTGTTCTGCTTCAGCTCGTCGGGCAGCAGGTCTTGGTCGCCCAGTCGGGCATTGTCGAGCCACTTGATGCCGCTGATCCAGTTGCCGTGCTCCATCTCACCGTGGCCCTGAATGTCGTTCTGGCGTCCGGCGAAGTTCCACATAAAGTAGCGCCAGTACATAAAGTTGCACTGGTATGAGATGAAGAAGCGCAGGTTCTCCAGCTGCGACGGAATCTTCACCGTCATCGGCTCGCCGCAGCGGTCGTAAGCCACCTCGTGGCCGCTGATGTTGCCCATCCAGCTCTCGTAGGCCGCGGCGTGAGCCGAGCTGTACATACGGGGGAAGAGCATATTCTGGGCGTAGATGTATTCGTCTTTCGTGCGCACGACGAAGTAGCTGTCCGGCTCGTCAGGCGTTGCCTTCTCGCGGCGTTGGTAGACGGGGGCACCCTTCGAGGCTGCGGGACGGCAGTATTGTCCGTCCTTCTCCAACTGCACCTGCGAGGTGTAGGCCGGTCCGTAGAACAGCGGCCGCTGTCCGTACTGCTCGCGTCCCAGATATTCGCCCAGCGTGAAGATGTCCTCAGGCGAGTTCTGGTCCATCGGCGGATTGGCTGCCGAGCGGATGACGATGAGTGCATACGAGGAGTAGCCAATCATCAGCATCAGCATACAGAGCAGCGAGGTGTTCTTGATGCGTGCGGTGACAAGCGGCGCGCCCTTCTGCCGATAGCGCAGCAGGAACCACAGTCCCACCAGCACTACGATGCCGATGGCGACGGCCGTCCAGCCGTGGCCGTAGAAGGGAATGCCCAGCATTGCCACTGAGAGCAGGAATGCGATGTTCTGGCGCAGCTGGTTGCGGTCGCGGTAAGTCTCGTTAATGGCCCAGATGATGATGCCCACCAGCAGGACGATGTAGACAATCTCACCCGTGTTGAACGGCATCCCGAGCACGTTGACAAACAGCAGCTCAAACCAGCCGCCTACCTGTACGATGCCCGGCACTACGCCGTAGAGCACGGCAGCGAGGATGACCACCGATATCAGCAGGGCCACGAGCGAGCCGCGCAGGTCTTTCTTCGCGTCGTTGGTGGGATATTTACGATAGTAGTAGACGAGCACGATGGCCGGCAGACAGAGCAGGTTGAGCAGATGGACGCCGATGCTGAGGCCCGTCATATACATAATCAGGATGAGCCAACGGTCGCTGTGGGGCTCGTCGGCGTGGTCTTCCCACTTCAGGATGAGCCAAAAGACGACGGCGGTGAAGGCCGACGAATAGGCGTACACCTCGCCCTCTACGGCCGAGAACCAGAACGTGTCGCTGAAGGTATAGATCAGTGCACCCACCATTGCCGATGCCTCGATGGCAATGAGCTTGGCGGTGGTCAGCTCGCTCCAGTCCTTAATCAGCAGGCGGCGCACCAGATGCGAGATGGTCCAGAAGAGAAACAGAATGGTGGCTGCCGAGAGCAGGGCACTCATCGTGTTGACCATCCTTGCCACTTGGCTGGGGTCGCTGGCAAACTGCGAGAACAGATTGGCTGTCAGCATAAAGAACGGCGCGCCCGGCGGGTGCCCGATTTCCAGTTTGTAACCAGTGGAGATAAATTCCGGACAGTCCCAGAACGAGGCTGTCGGCTCAATCGTCAGACAATACACCACGGCTGCAATGGCAAAGGCCAGCCAGCCGAGGCAGTTGTCTATCAGTCTGAATCGTTTCATTACTAATGGGTTGAATTATCGTGCAAAGTTAATATAAATGCCCGACGATAGGGCACGTTTCAGCATTTTTAACGCGAAAAAGGGGTGATAAGGCATCGCGTGGCTACAGGAAGAGGCTGGCACCATAAATGAGAATGACGTAGCGCAACAGCTTGCCGATGGTGATGCTGACGAGCGAGATGGGGATGTTGGCGCGCATCAGCCCCAGTGCGATGGTGATGGCACTGCCCAATACCGGCAGGAAGGCGAAGAACCCCATCCACGCACCGTGGCCGGCCATAAAGCGCGTTGCCTTGTCGAGGTCTTCCTTCTTCACGTGCAGATAGTGCTCTATCCACTCCAGCCGGCCCATTCGCCCTACGGAGTAGTTGAAGCAGGAGCCCAGCACGTTGCCGATGGTGCCATAGACGATGAGCCCCTGCGGGTCGAGCCCGGCAGCCATCAGTCCCACCATCACGGCTTCGCTCGAAAACGGGAAGAAGCTGCCCGCGATGAAAGCGGCGATGAGCATACCCCAATAGCCGTAGCTGATCAGAAGGTCTACAATGAAGTCCATAGGCTGTAGGCCGTGATGAGCAGGGCAACGACCACAAAGGCAATGAAGGCCATATTGGTCCATCGCGTACGTGTCAGTGCAATGAAGTGGGCGATGAGCGGTGCCGTGACGACCGTCAGGATGCGCATCAGTATGTCGTAGTGCTGCGGTTGCAGGCCGAGGAAGAGTAGGGTGAAGAGCAACAGCCAGATGAAGCAGGCATAGAGCATCCGGATGCGTATCTTGTCATTGTAGCTGGTGCGCAGGTAGTGGATGATGCCGGTCAGAGCCAGCACCACCGTGAAGGCCAATGCCATCCAATGGGTGGTCGGGATGGCTGAGAAATCGGGCGGAAAAGGCGTAGCTCCCAGCTGGACGAAATGGTCGGCAAAGCGGGTGAAGTCGGCCTGATAGACCCAGTAGCAGGCGGCAAACCAGTAGGGAGTCAGCAGACCAAGGAGCGATGCCGAGAACGTGCGCCACGACAGCGACTGCAGGTAGGCACCCATCAGCAGCCACACCAGCGGCACGAAATAGAACATCTGGACGAAGACGAAGCTCGACAGACTGAGCAGCAGGAAGGCATAGAAGGTCCATCCCGTGGCCCGGCGGTCCTGATAGGTGTGGAACAGCAGGACGAGCGTAGCGATGAACCCCAGCTGCGCAATGGCTCCGCTGACCGACGGAAACAGGAAACAAGCTGCGCACGACAGGCCGAGGAAAGCACTGGACACCATTCGCGAGTAGATGCGTATCAGCGCATTCACGTTGTTGAGTTCCACCATCAGGTAGGTAGAGACAATGAAACAAGCGAACTGTATCCACCATTGCTGCTGGATAAGTCCGCTTGCTGTCCATATTCCAATGGCATACGCCGCCATTGTCGGCAGCGTCAGCCTGCTCTCTGATACCGTGTTCTGCAGTCGCTTAATCAACTTCCAAATTCTGGGTTCAGAATAGTCTCTAAACTATTCACTCTAAACTAAAAACTGCTCAAAGGTCTGCGCCGATGTCGCGGCGGAAGTATTTGTCGGTGAACTGTATCTTCTGTGCCTCTTTAAACGACTTGGCCAGTGCCTCGGCCTTGTCGGCACCGTATGAAGAGACGGCAATGACGCGGCCACCGCTGGTCACCACCTCACCGTCTTTCAGCGCCGTACCGGCGTGGAACACGATGCAGCCCTCAACGGCCTCGATGCCCGTGATGGGGTAGCCTTTCTGGTAAGCCTGCGGATAGCCGCCGCTGACCAGCATCACGCAGACAGCCGACCGCGGGTCGAACGCAATGGCGCGCTGGTCCAGATTGCCCTCAGCCACGCCCTCCAGCAGGTCTACGAGGTCGCTCTTCAGGCGCAGCATCACGCTCTCTGTCTCGGGGTCGCCCATTCGGCAGTTGTATTCAATCACCATCGGGTCGCCGTCGACATTGATCAGGCCGAAGAAGATAAATCCTTTGTAGTCGATGCCCTCGGCCTTCAGTCCCTCTACCGTGGGGCGGATGATGCGGTCTTCCACCTTTTGCATCCACGCAGGCGTGGCAAAGGGAACAGGCGTTACTGAGCCCATTCCGCCCGTGTTGAGCCCCGTGTCGCCCTCGCCGATGCGCTTGTAGTCCTTTGCTTCGGGCAGTATCTTGTAGTGCTCGCCGTCGGTCAGTACAAAGACGGAGCACTCAATACCGCTGAGGAACTCTTCGATGACGACCTGCGACGAGGCGTTGCCGAACATTCCGCCCAGCATCTCCTTCAGCTCTTGGCGGGCTTCTTCGAGCGTAGGCAGAATGAGCACACCCTTTCCGGCGCACAGCCCGTCGGCTTTCAGCACGTAGGGTGGCTGCAGCGTCTCGAGGAAGCGCAGCCCGTCGTCAAGGTGCTCGCCGTCGAAAGTCTGGTAGCGAGCCGTGGGGATGCCGTGACGCTGCATAAATCCTTTGGCAAAGTCTTTGGAGCCTTCGAGAACGGCACCGGCCTTCGACGGGCCGATGACGGGGATGTCCTTCGTCCGCGCGTCGGCTTTCAGGTCGTCGTAGATGCCTTTTACCAGCGGGTCTTCCGGTCCTACCACCACCATATTGATGCCCTTCTCGACGCAGAACGTCTTGACGGCTTCGAAGTCGTCGGGCTTCAGTGCCACGTTCTCGCCGCATCCGGCCGTCCCGGCATTGCCGGGTGCAATGTACAGTTTGTCACATTTGGGGCTCTGTGCCATCTTCCACGCCAGCGCGTGCTCGCGTCCGCCGCTTCCTAATAATAGTATCTTCATCTTTCCGTTGCGTATTGTTGGTTTCTTCTGTTGTCTTTTTTCTTAGAGCTTGCCCTGCTCGCCCAGATAGGAGTC
Organism: Prevotella sp.; assembly: GCA_017476785.1. Classification (GTDB taxonomy): domain Bacteria; phylum Bacteroidota; class Bacteroidia; order Bacteroidales; family Bacteroidaceae; genus Prevotella. Next base: position 39,161 of record JAFUZD010000017.1, read on the forward strand.
TTTGAAGCCGAGGAAGTAGAGCACGCCGTCCAGTCCGATGGTGTTGATGCTCTGCTTGGCGTTAGCCACCACGCGCGGCTTGGCGTGGAAGGCAATGCCGAGGCCAGCCTCGCTGATCATCGGCAGGTCGTTAGCCCCGTCGCCCACGTCAATGGTCTGGGCCAGATTTACTTTCTCTACCTGTGCGATGAGCTTCAGTAGCTCGGCCTTACGGTGACCGTCCACGATTTCGCCCACGTAGCGGCCGGTCAGCTTGCCGTCTTCATCGATTTCCAGCTCGTTGGCATAGACGTAGTCGATGCCGTAGCGTCGCTGCAGGTACTCGCCGAAGTAGGTGAATCCACCGCTGAGGATGGCAATCTTATAGCCGCAGCGCTTCAGTACCGACATCAGTCGGTCTACGCCCTCGGTGATGGGCAGATGCTCGGCAATGTCCTGCATCACGCTCACGTCGAGCCCCTTCAGCAGGGCCACTCTGCGGGTAAAGCTCTCCTTGAAGTCTATCTCGCCGCGCATGGCGCTCTCCGTGATGGCCCTCACCTCGGCACCCACGCCGTTGCGCTCTGCCAGCTCGTCGATGCACTCCGTCTGTATCAGCGTCGAGTCCATGTCGAAGCA
>JAFUZD010000134.1 GCA_017476785.1 Prevotella sp.
ATCGAGTGGCCCGAGCTCATTGAGGAGGTGTTGCCCGAGGATGCTGTCCGCGTCAGCATCGAGGAGCAGCCTGACGGCACGCGCACCATCAGCTTCCCCATCCATTGATGCTGCCGAGGGCGGTGGCCTCTATATGAAGACTGGATTGCAGCAGGTCCAGATAGCATCCAACAAGAAAGGCTCCCCATTGGGGAGCCTTTCTTGTATGTCATCAGAGATTCTGTTCTTGGAAATCCATATCGGCCTGCACCACGAAAAACACGTCGTCGGCCGCCAACTGCCCGATGCCGTCCTCCTCAGCCCGGCGGCTGACGTATTCGGCAATCTGCTGCAAGTCAATGTCAATCTCTTCCTCATCGCTCTCCAGCACCCCACTCTCGTAGTAATACTCCACGATGGCATCCATCATATAGCGTATCTGCTCGTCAGTGAAGCGCGCTTTCAGCTCTGAAGAGAGGCTGTTTCTTATAAATTCCGCCTCGCGTGCATCCTCTTCTGCATCGCGTAGCAACTCATCGTCCAGTACGGCCATTGTCAGAGCAGGGCTTGGAATTTCTCATCCAGTTTGGCCTTCGACACGGCACCAACCACTTTGTCCACTACCTGTCCGCCTTTAAAGAAGAGGATGGTGGGGATGTTGCGGATACCGAACTCTACAGCCAAGTCTTCATTCTCCTCTACGTCGCACTTGCCCACTACGATTTTTCCGTCGTATTCGGCAGCCAGTTCGGCAATAATCGGAGCCACGATACGGCAGGGGCCGCACCAAGTTGCCCAGAAATCCACTACCAGCGGCTGTGCGCCATTCTTCAGACTTTCAAAGTTCTCGTTCGTAATCTGTACTTCCATAATGTTTGTTTCAATTTATTGAGTGAATATTATTTCCTGTTAAGTCTATTAGCAAATAGTGTGCCACGATATGCGCGAATGGCTGTCAGTTAATCTTATAGTCCAGCGCATCGGTCATCTCGATATAGTCGATGAGCTGATGGCGCACGTCTATTTTGCGGTTCATCGACTGCACCAGCACGTGGTGCTTGCCCAGCGAGTCGTGCAGTTGGAAGAACAACGGTGTGCTGCCGGGATGAGCCTTTACGATTTCGTTCAGGTCTGCCACGATAGCATCGGTCAGCTTGTCAATCTCCAGCGAGATGGTGAGGCGGCTGATGGCCTTCTCCTTAACGCTTTGCATATACTCGATGTTCTGCACGCGCAGGCTGAAGGTCTTGGCATTCGTCCAGCGCGGCACAGCCTTCGCGGTGATATATACCGAAGCACCCTCGGTGAACATTCCGCTCCAACGTCCCCATTCCTCGCCAAACAAAGCCAACTCGCCGGAGCCCAGAAAGTCCTCGAGCGTGACGAATCCGCAGGGCTTCCCGTCGCGGGAAAACTGACTGCGCACGCTGGTGACGATGCCACCGATGACAACACTCTCGCGCTCGGCCAGCTTGCTCAAGTCGGCCAACTCAGCGCACTGCGTGTTGCAGAGGTTGTCGATGACAATCCTGTACTCGTCGAGCGGATGAGCTGACAGATAGATGCCCACCAGCTCGCGCTCGCGATTCAGTCGCTCAATGTCGCTCCACGTCTCGCCCTTCGGAATCTGAGGCGGCACTATCTCCACTTCACTGTCACCACCGAACAGCGAGTTCTGCAGCTGGCTCTTCTCGCTCTGGTAGAGCTGACCATAGCGCATCAGCGTGTCGATAAACGCCTCGCCCTTCGAATTGGTTCCGTAGAAGTCCTCGCGGCGGATGCCAAAGCTGTCGAAACCGCCGCTCAATGCCAAGCTCTCCACCGCCTTACGGTTGACGCTGGCCAGACTGACACGCTGGATGAAATCGAAGATATTCTTATAGAGGCCGTTCTTCTCACGCTCTTGGATAATCGACTGCGCTGCGCCGTCGCCCAGTCCTTTGATGGCGGCCAGTCCAAAGCGTATTTCGCCTTTCTGGTTGACACCAAACTTCTCGTAACTCTCGTTCACGTCGGGACCCAGCGTGGCAATACCCATCACCTTACACTCGTCCATCAGCTTCGTGATTTCCGTAATCTGGTCGCGTCGGCGGCTCATAATGGCGGCCATAAACTCGGCCGGATAATTGGCCTTCAGATAAGCCGTCTGGTAAGCCACCCACGAGTAGCAGGCCGCGTGCGACTTGTTGAAAGCGTAGGAAGCAAACTTCTCCCAGTCGGCCCATATCTTCTCCAGTATCTTCGGGTCGTGTCCGTTCTTCTTGCCGCCGTCAATGAATTTCGGCTTCATCGCATCTACGATGTCCTTCTTCTTCTTTCCCATTGCCTTACGCAGCGCATCGCTCTCGCCACGGGTGAAGTCGGCCAGCTGGCGCGAGAGCAACATCACCTGCTCCTGATAGACGGTAATGCCGTAGGTATCCTTCAGATACTTCTCCATACAGGCAATGTCGTACTTGATTTCCTCGCGGCCGTTCTTACGGGCAATGAACGAGGGGATATAGTCCATCGGTCCCGGGCGGTAGAGGGCATTCATTGCGATGAGGTCCTCGAACACCGTGGGATGCAGCTCGCGCAGATATTTCTGCATTCCGGCCGACTCAAACTGGAACGTGCCGACGGTACGCCCCTGTTGGTACAGTTCGTAGGTCTTGGGGTCGTCAATAGGTATCGTGTCCAAGTCAATCTCGATGCCGCGCGTCCGCTTGATGTTGGCCACGGCCTCTTTTAACTCCGAGAGCGTCTTCAGCCCGAGGAAGTCCATCTTGATCAGTCCGGTAGACTCAATCACGTGGCCGTCGTATTGCGTGCAGTTGGTCTTGACGTTGGGGAAGTCTGGGTCGTCGGCCGTACTGACCGGCACCCAGTCACTAATCGGGTCACGGCAGATGATAAAGCCACAGGCGTGGATACCCGTGCCGCGCACGGTGCCTTCCAGCATCTTGGCATACTTGATGGTGTTGGCCAGCTGTGGGTTGGTAGATGCCTCGGCTTCGCGCAGTTGCGGCGTGCACTTGATGGCATTCGGCAGGTTCATTTTCAGTCCGTCGGGCAGACGGTCGGGAATCGCCTTACAGAGTGCGTTCGACATTGCCAGCGGCAACTCCTCCACGCGCGCCACGTCCTTTATCGAGTTCTTCGTGGCCATCGTACCGTATGTGATGATGTGTGCACAGTTCTCGTGTCCGTACTTGTCTTCCACCCACTTCAGCACCTTACCTCGTCCGTCGTCGTCGAAGTCGGTGTCAATATCGGGCAGTGAGATTCGGTCGGGGTTGAGGAAGCGCTCAAACAGCAAGTCGTACTTCAGCGGGTCAATCTTGGTGATGCCCAGACAATAGGCCACCACGCTTCCAGCTGCCGAGCCGCGCCCCGGGCCCACCATCACGCCGAGCTCGTCGCGCGCCGAATTGATGAAGTCCTGCACAATGAGGAAGTAGCCGGGAAATCCCATTGTCTTCATAATGTGCAGCTCAAACTTCACGCGCTCCACCACTTCTGTCGGTATCGGGTCACCATAGCGGGTTACAGCACCAGCATAGGCCAGCTTGGCCAGATAGTCGGCCTCAAACTTGATGCGGTAGAGTTTGTCGTAGCCGCCCAGCTTCTTGATTGTGGCCTCTCCCTCCTCGCGTGGCAGCGGATTCTCACCGTTCTCATCGGAGGTAAACTCTGCGAACAGCTGTTCCTCCGTGAACTTACGGCGCCACTCTTCTTCCGTGCCGAAGTCTTCGGGAATAGGGAAGAACGGCATAATGGGGTCGTGGTCCAGACTGTACATCTCCACCTTATTTAATAGCCCGACGGTGTTGGACAGTGCTTCCGGGACGTCAGCAAACACCTCATTCATCTCTGCCCGCGTCTTGAACCACTCTTGCTTGGAGTAGAGCATTCGCGTGGGGTCGTCGAGCTTCTTGCCCGTCGAGAGGCAGAGCAGGTGGTCGTGCGCCTCAGCGATCTCTTTGTCCACGAAGTGGGCATCGTTGGTGCACACCAGCTTGATGCCATACTCGCGGGCCAGCTCAATAATGACCTTATTGGCGCGCTGCTGCAACGGAAAGGTCTCGCGATTGGCACGGATGGTGGGGTCGGTCACTTCGTGACGCTGCAGCTCCAGATAGTAGTCGTCGCCAAAAACACGGTGATACCACTCTATGGTCTCGCGCGCACCGGCAATGTCGCCGTCGAGAATCTTCTTGGGCACCTCGCCTGCGATGCAGGCCGAGCAGACAATCAGTCCCTCGTGATAACGCTCAAGGTCGGCCCGGTCCGTACGCGGACGCATATAGTAGCCGTCGACCCACGAGTTGGATACCAGCTTAATCAGGTTCTTGTAGCCCTTATAGTTCTTGGCCAGCACGATGAGGTGATAGCCGCTCATATCGCTCTTGTCGCGTTTCAGCTCTTTGTCCCCGTGTCTTGCCACATACATCTCACAGCCGAAGATGGGAACAAACGGTTCAAGACCGTCCTTCTTGCGTTTCTTGTTCACACCGCCCACGTAGTCGTGAAACTCCTTGATGCCGAACATATCGCCGTGGTCGGTAATGGCCATACCACGCATTCCGTCGGCCACAGCCTTATCAACCAGCCGCTGGATGCTCGATTGTCCGTCGAGAATCGAATAGTAAGTATGTACGTGAAGGTGTACGAAATCTTCCATATCCTAAAATGGTGAATGAAACTGTCGGTTTCTCGAGGCACTTTGCACTGCAAAGCGACCCTTTGCCCGAGCGCAAAGTTACGCCGAAAACCCGAGATAACCAAAAGAAAAATGTAAAAAATTTTGTGGGATAAGTAAAAAAGAGTACCTTTGCAAATGAAACCAAAACAATCTGACTTTACTGATGGGAGAGAGAATCAAGAAGCTGAAGGAAATCAGGATTCATCGCGAGGGCACCAACGAGCTGGCTTACAGCCTGCTGGTATTGGCGCTCATTGCTGCTGGATGCTGGAATGCTCTCGGCAACCATATAGTGTTCTGGGTTATCGTTGTCATTTTCTGCATTGCGTGGATGCTGGTTCTCAACTTCTACCGCTGCCCCAGACGCTACTTTAATGGAGAGACGGAGAAGCTGGTCGTGGCACCGGCCGACGGCAAGATTGTCGTGATTGAAGAGACCGACGAGAACGAATACTTCCACGAGCGCCGCCTGCTCATCAGCATCTTTATGAGCCCGCTCAATGTGCACGCCAACTGGTTTCCCGTCGACGGCCGTGTCAAGTTCGTCCACCATCACAATGGCAACTACCATAAGGCGTGGCTACCGAAGGCCAGCGAGGAGAACGAGCGTGCCGACATCCTCATTGAGACCCCCGACGGACAAGAAGTGCTGTGCCGTCAGATTGCGGGAGCGATGGCTCGGCGCATCGTCACGTATGCTAAGGAGGGCGAAGAGTGCTACATCGACGAGCATCTGGGATTCATCAAGCTGGGGTCGCGGGTGGACGTCTACCTGCCGCTCAATTCGAAAGTATGCGTCACGATGAATCAGCCTACCGTGGGCGACCAGACCATCATTGCCAAACTGCCCTGATGAATCCTATCAGTTCTATTTAGCCCATCAAGTCCTATGATTAAGAAGCACATCCCTAATACCATCACCTGCTGCAACCTGATTGCTGGCTGCATCGCCACCTACTGGGCACTGGCCGGAATCTACCAGACGGCCCTGCTCTTCATCATAATCGGAGCCGTCTTCGACTTCTTCGACGGGATGAGTGCCCGCCTGCTGGGTGTCAGCTCGCCCATCGGTAAGGAACTCGATTCACTGGCCGACGACATCACCTTCGGCTTCGCCCCGTCAGCCATCGTCTTCGACTTTCTGAAATCGCTCGACATACCCGCCTCGCTGACCAACATCGCCGGCTATCTGGCCTATCTGGCTTTCATTATGGCGGCTTTCTCGGCCCTGCGGCTGGCCAAGTTCAACCTCGACGAGCGTCAATCGATGGGATTCATCGGCCTGCCCACCCCGGCCAACGCCCTGTTCTGGGGGGCGCTGATAGTGGGTCTCGACGGCATTGCCAATGCACTGCCCGACTATACACGCTGGCTGGTGCTGGCGGGCATCTTCGTCAGCAGCTGGCTGCTGGTGAGCGAGATTCCGATGTTCGCACTGAAGTTCAAGCACTGGGGATGGCGAGGCAACGAAATCAAGTATGCTTTCCTCATCAGTTCGGCCGTACTGCTGGTGCTGCTGGGCGTCATCGGCATTGCCGTGGTCATTGCGTGGTATGTACTACTCTCGGTGCTCACGGGCAAGAAGCCTGCTGCTAACTAAGAAACCGTTCATCCTAATTCACATATTGCTATGCTCAAAGGCCTGTTATTTCTATTTCTGTTCCTGCTCGTCTTTCTGGCAGCCGTGGTGATGCTGGTGGCCAGCTGGGTGAGAAACACGCTGCGACGCCTGCGCGACGCCGCACGACAGGAGGACGATGGTTCTACGATGCGCCAACGCCGCGAGGAGACCAGCCGTCGGCAGACGCAATACCAGTACCGGGGACATACCGCCAACAGGCAGCAGAGCGGCAGTTACCAGCGGCAGGAGCAGCAGCAGAGCCAGCAGGCTCGCACGGAGCGCACTGAGCAGCGGCGCACGCAGACAGCCACCGGCGAGACCATCATCGACAACCGGAATGCCGAGCAGATGAACCGAAAGATATTCGACGACTCCGAAGGAGAGTACGTTGACTTCAGCGAAGCATAGGCTTCAGCAACGAAAAAAAAGGAAAGCGCGTGGACAGTGACGGCCCACGCGCTTTCCTTTTTTTCGTGATGCGCTATCAGTTGTGCACCAGCGTACCTATCTCCTCTCCGTCCATCACCCGCTTCAGGTTGCCCACGATGTCCATATTGAATACGTAGATGGGCAGATGGTTCTCCTTACACATCGTCGTTGCCGTGAGGTCCATCACCTTCAGTCCGCGCGTATAGATTTCGTCGTAGCTGATGTCGGTGAACTTCGTAGCCGTGGGGTCCTTCTCGGGGTCGGCCGTATAGATGCCGTCCACGCGCGTGCCCTTCAGCATCACGTCGGCCTCTATCTCGATGCCGCGCAGGCTGGAGCCCGTGTCAGTGGTGAAATAGGGCGAGCCCGTTCCGGCCGAGAAGATGCACACATAGCCCTGCTCCATTGCCTCGATGGCGCGCCACTTGGTGTAGAACTCGCCGATAGGCTCCATCCGGATGGCCGTCAGCACTTTGTTCTTCACGCCGATGGCCCCCAAGGCCGACGAGAGTGCCAGCGAGTTGATGACCGTGGCACACATTCCCATCTGGTCGCCCTTCACGCGGTCGAAGCCCTTCTGGCTTCCGCTCAGTCCGCGGAAGATGTTGCCGCCGCCGATGACGATGCCTATCTGCACGCCCATCTGGCTCACTTCCTTAATCTGCTCGGCATATTCGCCCAACCGTTGTGGGTCGATGCCGAAGCCCTGATTACCCATCAGGCTCTCGCCCGACAGCTTCAGTAGAATTCGTTTAAATCTTGCCATATCGTTAGTTTTTAGCTTAGAGTTTAAAGTTTAAAGCTCACCTCCTTAAACGCATACCGGCGCAGGCAGCCCTGCTCGTCGCGCAGCAGCAAGTGGCCGTCGTTTTCCACGTCAACCAGCTCAGCGAGGAATTGCCCGCCGGCATCGCGATAGGGCCAAAAGCCCTCGTGGCGGTAGAGGCGGCTGCGATAGTAGTGCTCGGTCTGAATGCCGAGGGCAGCCAGATCGGCATCGAAGCGGCGGACGATGTCGCGCAGCAGCAGCTCACGGTCGGTGTCCTGCCCGGTAATCTGGCGCAGCGAGACGGGGTTGGGCGCATCGCTGACGAACGCCTGCTGATTGACGTTCAGCCCCACCCCGACGATGCAGTCCTTCAGCAGCTGTCCGCTCAGCGTGCACTCGATGAGGATGCCGCACAGCTTGCGGTCGCGCCAGTAGATGTCGTTGGGCCACTTGATGCTGATGTCTTCGCCGGCATAGCGCCCGATGGCATCGGCAATGGCCGTCGAGATGGCCATTGAGATGAGAAACTGGCGATTGGCCGGTATCTGATGCGGATGGCACAGGATGCTGAACGTCAGGTTCTGCCCGCGCTCACTCTCCCACGCATTGGTGCCACAGCCCCGGCCGGCCGTCTGATAGTCGGCCCATACCACCGTCAGCTCTTCCCCCTCGATGGCGGCTTCGCGCAGCCAGCGGTTGGTCGAGTCGGTCTCGTCGATATGTATCAGCCGGTAGTTGCTCATTCGTTGCAAAGATACAAATAATTCTCAAGTTATAACGCGCAATTCTCAATTTATTTGTATCTTTGCCCTATGACAACGGAAGAACAACAGAAACGGGACGAGCAGTATATGCGGCGGGCACTGGCCGAAGCCGAGCTGGCTGCCCAGAAGGGCGAGGTGCCCATCGGCGCGGTGATTGTGTGTAAGGACCGCGTCATCGCACAGGCACACAACCTGACGGAGACGCTGTGCGACGTGACGGCGCACGCCGAGATGCAGGCCATCACGGCCGCTGCCAACCTGCTGGGCGGCAAGTACCTGACCGACTGCACGCTCTACGTCACGGTGGAGCCCTGCGCGATGTGTGCCGGTGCCATCGGCTGGGCGCAGCTGCCGCGCATCGTCTACGGTGCACCCGACGAGAAGCGCGGGTTCCACACGTATGCCCCGCAGGCAATGCATCCGCGGGCTACCGTCACGGGCGGCATACTGGAAGCAGAGTGCCGCGAGCTGATGCAACGCTTCTTCCGCGACAAGCGATAGCCATTCACACTTTGCCTATGGACAAACGGCCATCACCCTAAAAAGGAACGGCTCCCTGCATTTGCACAGGGAGCCGTTCCTTTTGTTGTTTCACTGCGAGGCCATCAGTCGTTCTCTGCCAAGCCAGAGTAGCGGATGCCGCTGATGCGATACTTGCTGAAGCCATAGGCTGCAGGATAGGGGTCGCCCTCGAGCGAGAGGTAGAACACGATGGAGTCGGCAGGTGCACCGTTGTTCTGATGACCGGCACCGAGCAGAATCTTGCCGCCCTCGATGGTCATCGTGCCGCCGTCCTCGTCGTAGATGTTCTCTACGGCACCGTCGGTAGCGAAGGTCAGCGACTTCAGGTCGATTTTCACCTTACCCTGATAGTTGATGTACTCGCCGTTGCCCATATCGCTCACCCACATCTCCGTCTCCGTGTTGGCACTGGTGTTGAAGGTGTTCAGGTGAATGCGGCCGTCGCCGAAGAAGTCGGCATAGTCGTCGTCGGGCAGGTTGCCGTCCTCATCGACACCATCGATGGTCACATACCACTCACCGGCCATATCTACCGTAGCAGTCATCTTGATGTCTTCTTTGCTGCACGATGCAAGTGCAAAGAGCGCAGCTGCGAAAAATATGATTTTCTTCATAAGTAGAGTCCTCCGTTAATTATTTGGTTAATGTTACGTAGAGCGGATCGCCGTCGAAGTCGAGCTCCAGCTCAATGGTGCCCGTGGCGGGGTCGTAGGTGCCGTTGGCGATGTTCAGCTCAATTTCCCAGTACCAGTTTGTGGCATCACCGTCAACCAACGTGATGGTGTTGTCGGCATTCAGCCGGATGGTAGCCTCATAGAAGAAGTCGTAGCCATAGGCATCGTAGCCCGGATAGCGGCCGTAGCAGTAGAGACCGCCGGCAAGGTCGTTGATCTCGTAGGTGCCGTCGCCGTTGTCAGAGATGACGATGGGCAGGTTGGTGTAGACGCGTGCGCCATACTGCGAGCGGCTCAGGTAGGTGCTGGCAAAGTTGTTGCGGTCTACCACAGCCACCGTGCGCTCGGCCGAAGCGGCAAATCCGTCGGGGTTGACCACCCGATAGGACACGGTGTAGAAGCCCAGTGCCGAGGTGTTCACGTTCGAAACCACCTGAATCTGGTCGCTCACGTCCTCGCCGCCCATAACAGCGGTACAGCCCGGGTCCTCAAAGCTCTCGCCTTTGTTCACGACCACCACGTTGTCGCCGTTCATTGTCAGCACGGCATAGCTGGTGACGCCCGTCAGGCCTTCAGAGTCTTTGTCGCCGCAGCTGGTCAGCCCGAAGGCTGCCAGAGCGAACATCATTGTATATGCAAATATCTTTTTCATTGTCTTTCTTTTTTAATGAGAAATTTATTTAGCCCAGAATATCGGAGCCTTATAGCCGGGGAACGTCGGCGAGTTGCTGTTGGTCGACGTAGAGTTGAGCGGATAGGGGAAGCGCGCCAGAATCTGGTTGGGTCCCACCTCATTGTAGACGTGCAGCGGCGTGTAGAGCGTGCCGGGCACGTAGTTCTCCGGAGTGTACGAGTGAGCAGCGTCGTCAGCCAAGTTGGCAGCCGTCACCGTGCCGAACGTGGGATAGCCCAGACGGCGCACCTCGCACCAGCTCTCGAACGAGTTGACGCCGGCCAGTGCCAGCCACTTGGCCAGTCCGATGCTCTGCTTGTAGTTGGCATTGTCGTAGGGGAACTGGGCAATGATGTCAGCGGCACCACTCACGCCAGCCGTCTCGCAAGATGCCTCGATGGCGGCCTCGTAGTGAGCCTGTGCATTGGCGGCCGAGCCGTAACGGGCCTCATACTCAGCGAGCAGGAACTCGGTCTCGGCTACGGTAATCAGGTAGACGGGCATATCATACGATGCCACGGGGCGGCTCCAGTAGGTGCCCACACCCCAGTCCTTATCGGTAGCGGTAGCAAAGTTGGTTCCCGACACGCTACCCGTGAACTCACCACTGGTATTCGTGGTGAAGAAAGCCCCCAGACGGGGATCTTCGTAGACGGGATTGCCGTTGCTGTCGAGCTGCTGCATCGTACCGATGATGGCCACGTTGGCCACTACGTTCTTCTGGGTAGCCCAGTTAGAGAACTCCTCCGAATAGAAGGGGCTGGCCTGATACTGCTCGTTCTTCCAGCAGCCCTCGATGGTGATGTCGGCCGTGGGGAAGTTGTCCTCGGCAATGAGGGCAGCAATCTGGCTCTTCACGTCGGTCACGCCGCTCTCGCGCACCAGCAGGCGCAGCTTCAGGGCGTTGGCAAACTGAATCCAGCTGGCAGCCGACTCGCCGGCGAAGGTGAAGTTGGTAGCCACTTTGTCAGTGGGCTGCACCTTATCCAGTGCCTCGTCGAGCGTGGCAATCAGGTCGGTATAGATGTCCTGACCGTCGTCATACTTCGGTGCTACGTTGCTGATGGACTGTGCCTCGCTGTAAGGTATCTCACCATAGGCGTCGACCAGAATCTGGTAGGCAAAGGCACGCAGCACGGTGGCAGCCAGATAGGAGCCCCACTCTTCTTTCTCGGCAGAGAGGGTGCGGATGGTCTCAGCACTCTTGATGACGCGGTCGTTCAGCTGGGCATAGCTGCCCTGCGAGCGCGTGGTCGACATCGTGAAGTTGGTCATATCGAGATAGTTGCTCGTACCGGTCATCTGGCCGTAGTATTGCACGTAGAAGCCAGTGAAGATGCGGAGCACGTCGCCATAGGTGTAAGCCAAGTTCACCTCAGCGGCAGGCATCAGGATTTCAGCCGTCATATTCTCCTCGGCGGGCGAGTTGGGGTCTTGGTTGATGTCGAGGTAGTTGTCGCACGACGTCAGGCCCAAGCCCATCAGTATTGTTGATGCTAATATAAACTTTTTCATACGTTGTTTCCTCCTCAAATTAGAATTTAACGCTCAGGTTGCAACCGAACACGCGGCAGGCGGGGTTAGAATAGAGCTCACCGAAGGCACCGGCGAGGTCGTTACCATACGAACTGGCCTCGGGATCGATGTAGTGGTTGCTCTTGGCCGTCCACGTAAACACGTTGTTACAGAAGGCCGACACGGTGACGTCGCTCAGATAAATCTTGCTCACCCACGCCTTCGGCAGCTGCCAAGAGAGCGTGATGTTGCGCAGCTTGACGAACGAGCGGTCCACGAGGTAGCACTCGCCACCCTCGCCAGCACCGTAGTCGTTATAGAAGGTCTGGAAGCTGTCGTCGGTCAGATAGATAGGTGTGGTGTTCTCCACGTAGCCACCATTGCCGTCGCTGACCACCGAGTTGGGAACGACGAACGGACGGCGGTCGTTGAACATCGTGATGACGCTGTTGCCCACGAAGGTAAGCGTCTCACGGGTACGCGAGAACATATAGCCACCCTTACGGATATCGAGGGCTGCACTGAGGCTGACGCCCTTATACGAGAAGGCCGTGGTGACACCGCCGGTCCACTTGTGGTTCATATTCTTACCCGTAGGCGTCAGCTCGCTGGAGAGCAGCGGCTGGCCGTCTTCACCCACAATCTGCTTGCCGTCCTCGGTGTAGAGCGGAGCATAGGTATAGATGGTACCGATGGGCTGGCCGGCCTCGGCATACATATACATTGCGTTGTTGCCGGCACCGAAGGCGTTGATGGCCACGCGGCCGCCCTCGAGGCTCTCGGGCAGCGAGAGCACCTTGTTCCAGTTGCGGGCAAAGTTGAAGCTCAGGTCCCAACGGAATCCGCCCACCTTCACGGGTGTGGTGTTGACGAGCAGCTCGATACCGCGGTTGCGCACCTTACCGAAGTTGGTCACCATACGCTGATAGCCGGTGGCGGGATCGACGGGAAGGTCGAAAATCTGGTCGCTGGTCACGCGGTTGTAGAACGCGAAGTCCAGACCGATGCGGCCCTTAAGGAACTCGGCATTCAGACCGACCTCGAACTCAGTGGTCATCTCGGGCTTCAGGCTGGTGCTACCGATGGTGGCAGCCGACTGGAAGGCATTGACGCCGCCGAGGGGGAAGTTGGCCTCAGCACCGGTGTAATAGCCGTTGGCATAGGCCTGCACGTAGCGGGCTGCCGTGTAGTACGGGTCGGCATCGTTACCGGTCTTACCGTAGGCCAGACGCAGCTTACCGAAGCTCAGGATGTCGTTCTTGGGCAGCTGGTTGCTGAAAATCCAGCTCAGCGTAGCACCGGGATAGAAGTAGCTGTTCTTCTCGAGGGGCAGCGTGCTGGACCAGTCGCGGCGGGCGGTGAGCTCCAGATAGACGGTGTCGTCCCAACCGAGGGTGACGTCGCCGAAGAGACCCACGAGGCGGCGCTTCGACTGACCTTCGGCGATGGTCGACTTGGTCGAGCCGTTGTTCAGCTGCCAGTAGCCGGTGTAGAAGGTCAGGTTGTCCGTTTGGCCGTTCATTGCGGTCGAATAGCGCTCGTTCAGGTTCAGACCTACGTTGACGTTCACGTCGAGCTTCTGGTCCAGATACTTATCCTTCCAGTTGGCAATGAAGTCGTGGTTGGTCTCATACTTGCGCAGATAGCGGGAAAAGACGCTACCCGAGGTGTTCATATACGACGGAGCCGTGGCGTAGTTGCTGCTGATGAGCGCATCGTCGAGCTCAATCTGCGGCGTGCCTACCTTCAGGTCGTAGTCCGTATAGTCGAAACCGAAGCGATAGGTCAGCGTCAGCTGCTTGATGGGGTTGATGTCGGCCTGAATCTTGCCGTACACCTGCTTCGAGTCGTTGTGGTTGTAGTTGTTGGCCAGCGCCCAGTAGGGGTTGGTGATACCATAGGGAGTATAGTAGGCCTCGGGCGTGTGGAAAGCACTCGAGAGGTCCTTCATATCCACGATGGAGATGTCGCGCGGATACTCGTTCAGACCGTCGATTACCGACAGACCCTGATACGTACCCACGGTGTTGGTGTTGGCCTTAGCCAGATTGAAGCTCGAGCTCAGCTTGAGCCACTTCGTAGCCTCGTAAGAGGTGCGGGCCGAAATGGTGTTACGGTGATAGGTGTCCTTATTGCCGGGCATAATACCGTTGTCACCCGTGTACGAGTAGCTCAGGTAGTAGTTCGTCTTCTGGTCCTGCGACACACCGCTCAGCGAGATGCTGTGGCTGGTCGATACGCCGGTGTCGAAGAAGTCGCTGAAGTTGTTCTTCACGGGGCTGTACTGGTGAATCAGCTGCTGGTTGTTCCAGATGGGACCGAACACCTGCGTGGAGCCGTCCATCTCGGGACCCCACGAACCGTTCTCGATGTAGGTCTGCTGACCGTCCCAGCCCTGTCCGAACTTGTTCTGCATACGGGCGTGGTCCACCACCGAGCGGGTCTGGATGCTTCCGGTGTACGAGATGCTGAAGTTGCGGCCGTCGCCCTTCTTACCGGTCTTCGTGGTGATGATGATGGCACCGTTGGCAGCGCGGCTACCATAGAGGGCGGTAGCGGCAGCACCCTTAAGCACCGTCATCGACTCAATGTCGTCGGGGTTCACATTCGAGATACCACCCAGCGCGTTCATATAGCCCTGATCGTTGGCCAGCTGGGTCGATGCGTCGAACGTGGTGTTCTGCAAGGGCACACCGTCTACGACGTAGAGCGGCTGGTTGCTTCCGTTGATTGAGCTGAAACCGCGGATGACCACCGAATTGGCCTGACCGGGATCGCCCGAAGTGGAAGAAATCTGCAGACCGGCCACCTTACCGGCCAGTGCCGAGGTGACGTCCGTGCGGTGACCCTCAATCACGTCGTCGGCCTTCAGCGTAGTGGCTGAGTAACCCAGCGTCTTCTGCTGGCGGCTGATGCCGAGGGCCGTCACGACGACGTCCTGCAGCACGCTGGCGTCAGAGGCGAGGAACACGCGGATGCCGTTCTTGGCAGTCACGGTCTTTGCCGTCATACCGACGTACGACACGCGCAGCTGCGTCTTGCCCTGCGGCAACGTCAGCGAGAAGCGGCCGTTCACGTCAGTCAACATTCCGATGGTCGTTCCTTCCACCTGCACGGCAGCACCGATGATGGGCTGTCCGTCGTCCTGCGAAAGAACCGTACCGGAAACCTTAGTTTGAGCCATCACCGTGCATACACATAGCAGCAGTGTGGCTAAAAACACTGATAATCGTTTTTCCATAAATCTCTCTCGTTTTATTAATACTTTTGTTGTAAGTGATTCCTAAGTTAAGTCATTTCCTCAATTTCTTTTCCTTTTCTTTTTTACCTTATTATATATATTTATCAATACTTATTTACGTGTATTATCCGTCGGCTGCCACTGACTTGCCCTATGGGCTTCACGCTTGATTTATATCAATTTGACAGCTATTAAAACCCAGACCCATCGAATTGTTACCCCGTGGGGCTGTTTGGTTTCACTTTGCAAATATACGTCATCCTGCCGACACCAACAAATAAAATTATAAAAAAATCACATTTCAGCGTTAAAAATTAACATTTCGCCCCCTTCTCCCCCACTCCCCTGCCCCTTCTCTCCCCCGCCCCTGCCCCTCATTTTCCCCATATATCACACACAATTTAAACACAACAATTTCCTAATGGTCCCCGCTGGCAGTGATGCCGGCGGGGATTTTTTTGGAACCCACCCCAACCCCACCCGAGAAACCCACCCCAAACCCCTCCCGAGCGGGAGGGGCTTTTTTTTGTGGGTGTTTTGGGAACCCACCCCAACCCCTCCCGAGCGGGAGGGGCTTTTTTTGTTTTGCTCCGGAGGGCTTGGAGGTTTGTTGCGTGGGC
>JAFUZD010000135.1 GCA_017476785.1 Prevotella sp.
CGACCAGACGCACGAGGTGGGCACGCGCCAGCCGAACGAGCTGGGGCTGTATGATATGACGGGTAACGTATGGGAATGGTGCAGCGACTGGTATAGCTCCCAGTATTACTCCTCCTCTCCTTCTTCCAACCCCGCCGGTCCGTCTTCGGGCTCTTACCGCGTGTACCGTGGTGGCAGTTGGAACTACTCCGCGCGGTGCTGCCGCGTGTCGTTTCGGTTCGAGTGGGCGCCCGACTACCGCATCAACATCCTCGGACTGCGCCTCGCCCTTTAGTTCCTGCCCTTTTCGCAAAAAGGAGAAGAGAAACGCCCCTCCCCATCGGGCCCTATCGGCCAAAGGGGAGGGGCGTTTTTGGCTTCCGCCGTTGTTTCGCAGCCTCCGGAGCTTTACTCCGCGGCCTTAGAAGCATCGCTCCGCAGCCTCCGTAGCCTCGCTCCCCGGCCTGCGGAGCGTCACTTCACAGGCTCGAAGTAATGCTCAGGATACAAATATTCTTGGTAAAAAGCAATCAGCTGATGCTCTGGCGGTACCACTGGAAGAGGCGGCTGACGCCCTCGTCGATGTCTACGCGGTGGGTCCAGCCGAGGCTGTGCAGCTTGCTGACGTCGATGAGCTTGCGCATTGTGCCGTCGGGCTTCGAGGCGTCGAACTCAACGGTGCCCGTGAAGCCTACGGTGCCGACGATGAGCTTGGCCAGCTGGCGGATGGTCAGCTCGCGCCCCGTGCCCACATTGATGTGGCAGTTGCGTATCTCGCCCAGCTGAGGCAGGGCTCCGCCTCGGCCTTCAGAGTGGTTGCGGTCTACGAGGCCGTCGGCACGTGCGCCGAGGTGGACGCTGGAATAGTGCTCACAGCCGATGATGTCGCTGAAGTTGACGTTGAGCAGGATGTGCACCGAGGCGTCGGCCATATCTTCGCTCCACAGGAACTCGCGCAGCGGCGTACCCGTTCCCCATAGCACCACGCGGTTGTCGTAGATGCCGTATTGGGCCAGTACGGCCTCGATGTCGGTGTTGGATGCTGCGCCGCTGACGCCCTGCACGGGCCGCTTGTCCATATCGCGGCGGATGGCCGTCCAGTCGGCATCGTGGATGAGCTTGGCCAGATAAATCTTGCGCATCATTGCCGGCATCACGTGCGAGTTTTCCAGATGGAAGTTGTCGTTGGGACCATAGAGGTTGGTGGGCATCACGGCGATGTAGTTGGTGCCGTACTGCAGGTTGTAGCTCTCGCACATCTTCAGTCCTGCTATCTTGGCAATGGCGTAGGGCTCGTTGGTATATTCGAGCGGCGACGTCAGCAGGCAGTCCTCGCGCATCGGCTGCGGCGCGTTCTTGGGATAGATGCACGTGGAGCCGAGGAAGAGCAGCTTCTCCACGCCGTGGACATAGGCCTCGCTGATGACGTTGCACTGCATCTTCATATTCTGCATAATGAAGTCGGCCCGGTAGAGCGAGTTGGCCATAATGCCGCCCACGAAGGCGGCAGCCAGTACCACGGCGTCGGGGCGCTCGCTGTCGAAGAACTGGCGGACGGCCAGCTGGTCGCAGAGGTCGAGCTCGCTGTGCGTGCGGCCCACGAGGTTGGTGTAGCCTCGCTGCCGGAGGTTGTTCCAGATGGCCGAGCCCACCAGTCCGCGGTGGCCGGCGATGTAGATTTTCGAATTCTGATTCATAGGTGCGATGCTTATTTTGCCTCGTTGCTTAGTCGGTAATCTGCTCTTTGAGGAACAGCTTGTGCACGAACTTCATATCGTGCTTCACCATCAGGCGTACCAACTCGGGGAAGGGCGTCTTGTGCGGGTTCCAGCCCAGCAGACGCTTGGCCTTCGACGGGTCGCCCAGCAGCTGGTCTACTTCGGCCGGCCGGAAATACTTCGGGTCTACCTCTACCAGTGCCTTTCCCGTCTTCACGTCGTAGCCCTTCTCGTCGACGCCCTCGCCGCGCCACTCCAGCTCGATGCCTGCCTCGCGGAAAGCCAGCGTGCAGAACTCGCGCACGGTGTGATACTCGCCCGTGGCGATGACGAAGTCGTCGGGCTCGGGCTGCTGCAGGATGAGCCACATACACTCAATGTAGTCGCGGGCGTAGCCCCAGTCGCGCAGCGAGTTCAGGTTGCCCAGATAGAGCTTGTCCTGATAGCCCTGCGCGATGCGGGCGGCGGCCAGCGTAATCTTGCGAGACGAAGGTCTCGCCGCGGCGCTCGCTCTCGTGGTTGAACAGGATGCCGTTGCAGCAGTA
>JAFUZD010000136.1 GCA_017476785.1 Prevotella sp.
TTATAGGTCAGGGCAAAGTCTATCTCGCGATTGTGCAAGAGCGTGGTCAGCTCGTCGGCACGCTCGAAACGGACCTCAAACTGTATGTCGGGGTATTGCGGGCAGAAACGCTGCATCGTCTTGGTGAGCAGCACGGAAAGACCGTAGGTGGCACCGATACGTAGCCGGCCCGTCTTCAGTCCTTCCATATCGTGGAGTTGCTGCCGCCCTTGCTCGGCCGTCTCTAATGTCTGACGGGCAAAAGGCAAGAGCTGACGGCCAGCCTCTGTCAATGAGACACGCTTGCCGATGCGCTCAAAGAGTTGCACGCCGAGGTCGTCCTCTAATTGCCTAATCTGCTGCGAAAGCGTACTCTGCACCACATAACATTCCTGTGCCGCTTGGGAGAAGTTCTCCGTCTCGGCACTCTTCACGAAGTATTTCAGTTGCCTTAACTCCATTCCGTATATCGCTTTTATCGATAAATCTTATCGAAACGTTCACGAGTGCAAATATACGAAGTTTCATTGGAAGTCAGTAATTTTGCAAACGAAAATTTGCGAAGACAGGCCTGCATCTCGGCAAAGAGCACTCGATTGGCACTGTCATTGCAGCGTGAAAATTTAAAGAAGGAGAACATTATGATGAAAATCGTTTATTGGAGTGACTATGCTTGCCCTTACTGCTACATCGGCGAGACTCGCTTAAAGAGAGCCATTAAGGAACTGGGACTGGAGAATCAGGTGGAAATAGAGACGCGAGCCTTCGAACTTGATCCCGGTGCGCCCAAGACGGTGGAGACAATCACCGTTGACCGTTTTGCTCAAAAATATCATCTCTCGAAAGAGGATGCTCAGCAACAGATAGACCATATATCGCAGTTGGGCATCGACGAGGGGATTGACTTCCGCTACGCCACGACACGCTATACCAACACCCGCGACGCGCACCGACTGACGAAACTGGCACAGACCAAGCACAACCCCAAACTGGAAGACCGCGTGAGTGAGCTGCTGTTTGACGCCTATTTCACCCGCAATGAGAAACTGGCCGACCACGACGTGCTGCTGCGAGTGGCTCGAGAGGCTGGAATGGACGAGGCAGAGGCAAAGGCTGTGCTGGAGTCGAACCAGTTTGATGAAGAGGTGCGTTTCGACGAGCGCGAGGCTATGATGTATGGTGTACACGGCGTACCTTATTTCATATTCAACGGCAAGTTCGTCATCCCCGGTGCCCTGTCTGTCAGTGCCTTCAAGCAGGCTTTGGAAAAGACCCTCAAAGACCAGCAGGAGAACACCGTCAATGAGGATGCCCACCAGTGTGGACCGGAAGGTTGCAGGATATGATTCGCCGCATTGTTGTCAACGACGTCTTTGCCGTCAACTGCTATTTCTACATCGACGACGAGACACACCACGGATTCCTCATCGACCCGGGCGCACAGGCAGGCCGTATCTTGCAGAAGATAGAGGAGAACGGCTGGACGATAGAACGCATCCTGCTTACCCACGGCCATTTCGACCACACGGGGGCCGTAGGGGAGATAGCCCAGACGCTGGGCATTCCCTACTGCATCCACCGTGCAGGCGACAAATACCTGATGGACACCCACTGGAACCTGAGTGCCTATTGTGGCAGGAGCGTGCTACTGTCGGATGCTGAGCACTTCGAAGATGGCGACGTCATTCGTTTGGAGACCAATCCGTCATTCGCCCTGAAAATCATCCACACCCCCGGGCACACCCCCGACAGCGTCATCTTCTACAGTCAGCTGGAGCACTTCGCCTTCGTTGGCGACACCATCTTCCGCGACTGTCCCGGCTCTACACAATATATCGGTGGAAACGAGGTCGATTTATACAATAGCATCGTCGGGCGAGTCCTCACATTGCCAGACCGCACAATCCTTTATTCAGGGCACACCGAACCGACCTCCGTCGGCCGTGAGTGCCCTCTTTATTGCCCACAATAAGTTTCACAATATTAGATATCGGGAGATTTCGTATATAAAGCCAATCTTTTGCTGAACCGCGGCAGCACTCTCCGCACAGAGACAAAAGCGGCGGGAATAAGCGGTTTTTCGGCGAAAATCGCTCGAAACATTTCAAAATCTCGCGAGAATTGTGTAATTTTGCACCTGACAATCAACAAAACAGCAATGAGCTATGACATATTTCAACCAGTTCCACAAGGAAGCCTCGGAGCGCAAGATGCGGAAAATAGCAGAATCGAAGCTGTCGCCAACGAACTCCGTCGACGCCGTGAACTATATGAAGCGCAACGTAGAGATAGCCAGCAAGATATAAATCACTTGGAGGCAGAACAAAGGGTCGCAGAAGCTTTTGCCAAAGAGCGAGGGCTGTGGCTACCTATGGAGAACGTTTTCGACTTGGGCACTCCCGGCCCAAGCGGGAATGAAAATGACACCTATTTCTCCAACGATTTCGTATATAAAGTCAACAATTTACTGAACTGCGGCAGCATCCTCCGCCTGCTCGAAAAAGTGAGGATGCACAATGAGATATTTCCTGACACATTCTATCAGCTATATGCTTTCACCGGTTTTGACGGTCGCACCATTATGCCCATCTTGAAGCAGGACTTTGTGAAAGATGCAGAGCCTACGCCTCAAATTGCAATCGACACTTATATGGCCGCCATTGGTTTCAATCGGCAGGAGCAGGCGGGTCGTTACGCCAACGAGACCTATATCGTCTGGGACTTAATCCCCCGAAATGTCCTCCGCGACCACGACGGCGACATTTTCGTTGTGGACGCAGAAATAAAGCGGTGGGAATAAGCGGTTTTTCGGCGAAATGTCGATATTTTCGGAAAAATGTTGTATCTTTGCGGTCGTAAACAATTATAGAAAGGAGTTTGTTATGGTATCACAGGCATTCAAGAACCGCACCCGAGACGAGGTGATTGCCGCCTTCCGCGAATCCATCCGCAAGAAGCACGAATGGCAGAAGAAAGCCGAGGAGGATATTAAGAGGATACGTCAGGAACGCCTTCAACTAAGTCTCTGACCCCAAATGAATCCACTCAATCTGTCATACATCAATCGTCTCGCTCCCTACAAAGTATGGACGGACGATGGGCGAGACTACTACATTGAAACCAGTCGGGGGCAAATCTTCGACATTGGTTTTATGGACGACTACTCTATTTGGCAGGCAGGAGCCTACCAGTTTACCATCAGCAACCAGAGCCACCAGCCTTCCCCACTCGACCAGAAACTCCGCGAGACCATTCTCTTGCTCATTGAGGCATTCTTCGCCGCAAACCCCGACATTCTGCTCTACATCTGCGAAACGGGTGACGGACGACAAGCCTTCCGCAGCCGTCTGTTCATCCGCTGGTTCAACACCTACAGCAAACGCGACGCTTACGTACTACAGACCGCTGAGGTGCAGGAGGGCAAAACCAAGAATTTCGCAGCCCTCATCGTGCAAAAGTCAAACCCACGTCTCAACGAGATTATTGCCGAGTTTGACGAGACCATCAGCATACTGACGGACAAACCAGAGTAAAGAGAACGATACGCGCGCCATAATAAACAAAAGAAAACGAATATGCGTCACATTATTTTATTATTACTATGCATCAGTTTTATGTTCACGGGATGTAAGCATCAGGACCGGACGGAACCGGATAGGGATTTCACAGACAACGTAAAAGCGGCACTTGCAAACGGCGGCCATATTGACCTAAGCAGTCTGCAATGGACCAGAGAGCCTCGCGGATTCGAGGTGAAAGGCGACACCATCATCATCACGACAGCACCGCATACCGACCTGTGGCAGCGGACGTACTACCACTTTCAGAACGACAACGCCCCCGTGCTGCAGATGAAGACCCGCGAGAAGTTCTTCAGCTTCATTGTGAAGACCGACTTCACCCAGAGTCATCAGCGGTTTGACCAGTGCGGCATCGTGATGTACCTGAACAGCGAGAACTGGCTGAAAGGGTCGGTAGAATACGAGAACGACGCGTTTCAGCACCTCGGCAGCGTGGTCACGAATAAGGGGTACTCGGACTGGGCTACGACGGCCATCCCCGCTGACGTCAAGACGATGTGGTATCGCTTCTCACGCCGCGAAGACGACTATTGCATTGAGTGTTCCACCAACGGCACGGACTTCAGCCAGATGCTCATCTGCCACGTATACGAGGGAGCGGACGAAATCAGCTTCGGCATCTATGCCTGTTCGCCGGAAGACTCTTCGTTCAATGCCATCTTTACGGATATGCAGATTACCGAATGCGCGTGGAATGCCCACGACGGCCAACAGCCCGACGAATAGGGGCAGGATAGCCTTTTTTGTTAAAATGATGGGGGAAAAGGCATAATTTGCCTGACTATTCTTGGTCGTCTGACAATAATTGCGTAACTTTGCAACTGATAAGATATTATTCCTATCCCCATCGTTATGCAAGAAACAAACAATATATTATCTGTTCTTGAAGCATATTCTCTCGACAATGCTGATGACATAGCCAGAGAGATTGCCGATGACTTCCGCAAACGGCGCATTGAGAAGAACCAGACCCGCGAGCAGATAGCAGAACAGGCGGGAGTGGCCGTGAGCAACATCGTGAGGTTTGAGCAGAAGGGGCTTATCTCCCTGAAAAACCTCATCGGCATAGCTATGGCTCTGGGCTACACCGCTGAGCTGAAAGCCGTATTCTCCCAGCCCAAATATTCCACGATGGAGGAGCTGACACAAATACGCAAGAACCAAAACAAGAAAAAGGCTCATAGAGTATGACGAAGACAGAAATGCTCCGAGTGAAGTACCACGGCCAACAGGTAGGCACCCTGTCGCTGACACCCGACAACAAGCTGTGTGCTTTCGAGTATGCTCCCGCGTGGCTGGGCGACGGATTTAGCATCTCACCGCTGGAATTACCATTGCGCCAAGGCTTGTTTTTGGCAAAGCCCTCCCCTTTCTACGGCAACTTCGGCATCTTCGAGGACTGTCTGCCAGATGGGTATGGCCGCTATTTGCTTCACAAGCTATTGCAGAAAGAAGGCATCGATGAATTCAAGCTTTCTGCACTCGACCGCCTGAGTCTTGTCGGCAACGGCGGGATGGGCGCACTGACCTTTGAACCCGAAACCGCCATTAGGCAGGGGGCAGAAGCCACTGACTTCGACACGCTGCAAGAGAAAGCCCTTGAGGTGCTGAAGGAAAAGCAGGATGACGACGCCGGTCTGTTGCTCTACAACAGCAGGAACAGCGGTGGTGCGAGACCTAAGGCCGTGTTTGAGGACGAGGACGGCCACTGGCTGGTCAAGTTCCGACATACCTACGACCCACAGGATATGGGGCGGCAGGAATATCACTACAATGAGGCGGCCAGACGGTGCGGCATCGACGTGCCAGACTTCAAGCTGTTCAACGGAAAATATTTCGCTTCACGACGATTTGACATTGACGCAGCGGGCCACAGAATCCATACCGCAACGGCCGGAGGGCTGCTCTGCATCTCGCTCTCGACCCCCGTACTTGACTACAGCAACCTGCTGGCACTGACGGGCTACCTCACTCAGAGCGTCCACGACGTTGAGGAGATGTACCGACGTATGGTATTCAACTACCTAACCGACAATAAGGATGACCACTGCAAGAATTTCAGCTTCATCGTCCAGAAAGACAAAAATGATTTATGGAAGTGGCATCTTGCTCCTGCATACGACCTCACGTTGTGCACTGAAGGATACAACGGCGAACACGCGACATCCGTCAACGGAACGGGGCATCCTACGCTGAACGACTTCATAGCCGTCGGCACCAAGATCAAGATGAACGAGCAACGGTGTCGTGAAATCATAGAAGAGGTAAGACTGGGATGCACCGAACTGACGCGTTATACCATCGAGACATAGCCTGCCCCACCCGCGGATGGTGCTCGTAAAATGAACGGCGTGATAACTTTTAATTTTAGCAATGAAGAAACTTTGCCATTACATATCAGAATATATGGGATTGCTGGTGCTTGCTGCGGCATTGGCTGCACTTGCATTCCCTGACTCCCTACAACAGATACGCCCAACGGTCATCAACTATCTGCTTGGAGTAGTGATGTTCGGTATGGGAATGACACTGAACATCAAAGACTTTCAGATAGTATTCAGCCGGCCGAAAGATGTGATTATCGGCAGTCTGGCACAGTTTACCATTATGCCACTGCTCGCTTGGAGTCTGACCCGGCTGTTCCAACTTGACGAAGCGCTGGCTTTAGGCGTGGTCTTGGTCGGCTGCTGTCCCGGTGGTACAGCTTCCAACGTCATCACCTATCTGGCAAAAGGCGACTTGGCACTCTCCGTTGGGATGACGGGGGTGTCAACCCTATTAGCCCCATTCCTTACCCCTCTGCTAATATGGGCACTGGCAGGGAAAAGCGTTGAGGTCGACGTAATCAGTATGTTCCTCAGTATTCTTTGGGTGGTTATTCTGCCTATTGTCGTAGGCTTGTTGGTAAAATGGCTCTGGCCTAAGTTGACGGAAAAAGCGACAGACTATCTGCCAGCATTTTCTTCTGTAGCCATTGCCTTTATCGTAGCTATCATCATCGCCGCCAATGCCGATAAGCTGCTGGCAGGAGGATTGATTATCGTCCTTGTAGTTATGCTTCACAATGTATGCGGGTTGGGGCTGGGCTATTTGATTGGACGTCTTCTTGGACTCTCTGAGCCCAAGAAGAGAGCCATATCGATTGAGGTGGGTATGCAGAACTCAGGACTGGCAAGCAGTCTGGCAACCCTACATTTTGCAGTCTATCCACTTGCCACCATTCCCGGGGCTATATTCAGCGTTTGGCATAACCTGTCTGGTGCAGCGGTCGCCTATCTTTATCGGAGGAGTTGGACGTGAGCAGGATGATAAGAGCAGCAAGACCTACGGATATGGCCAGTATTATGAAGGTCATAGAAGTCGCAAAGAAGATGATGCGGTCATCAGGGAATTTGCACCAATGGACTGACGGCTATCCCTCTGAGGCTGTCATTCTGTCCGACATAGAGAAAGATGGTGGTTTTGTTGTGGAAGAGGATAACCAGATAGTCGGCTACTTTGCTTTCCTATCATCACCAGAACCAACTTATGCCAGAATTTATGAAGGTAAGTGGTTAGATGACAAACTGCCCTATCACGTAGTCCATCGTATTGCCAGTTATCCTGATGCTCACGGTATTTTCAGCTGCATTATGGATTTCAGTTTCTCAAAGGATTCAAACATTCGCATTGACACCCACCGGGACAACACCATTATGCAGCATTGCATAGCCAAGTATGGCTTCACCTATTGTGGCATTATCTATCTTGCCAGCGGTGACGAGCGGTTGGCATATCAGCGAATTACAGCACAGACGTCCTATATGCCATAGCACTTTTTCCTTATAAACGCCCTATAATTCAAAATAAAATCGTATCTTTGCATCAAGTTTTCTAAAACAACGAGATTATGGCAGCATCGGTGCTCAACAAAATAGAATACCTCGTCTTGATGGTGGCTGCCTTCGCCTCTCGCACCAACGTGTCCGAGGCACAGGCCTACCGCTATCTGAGCAAGTACGGCGCATTGGCACTGTGCGACAAGCACTACGGTATTATGCACACGCTTTCCCTCGAAGAGAACATTAAGACCCTACAAGCCTACTGCCAAAGAAAAGGAGGCAAACTATGAGGCTCTATCACGGCTCCACGGTCGATATTCAGCAAATCGACCTCAATATGTCCAAGCCGAACAATGACTTCGGATGAGCCTTCTACCTTTCTGCACTCAGGAGGCTGTGGGCAAACTCATCAAGATAGTATGAACGTATCGCAGGCAGAATTTCAGAATATGAAGGAGGAAATCGTAAAAGATATGATTTCCCGACTGATGGAGCAACGTGGTCTCACTATGCAACAGGCATTCGATGCCGTCTATACCTCGCGTATCTTCGAGAAGCTGAGCAACCCCAAGACCGGCCTTTATTTCCAGTCCTCCGGCTATGTGTACAGCTATCTGGAAGAAGAACTGGGATAAGGAATCGAAGTGCTATAATATAATAAAGGTAAAGAAACCAAGAGCGGGAACCGCTGCCGAGGAGGTTGGCGTGGCTTCCGCTCATAAGTAAAATAATCTGTCGGGCAGTGTGGGCTAATTGGGACTTTGTAATATACGTTTCAAATCGCCTGCAAATACTGAGGAATAGAGCCTTGCTCCTTTATCCCACAGATGACTCTCGTCTTTGAAGTATTCTGGATGGTCAAGATACAAACCAGTAGTGTGATAATCAAGGAAAGGTATATTGTTCTGTAGTGCAATATTCTTCAATACATCATAATGGTGTGCATCTATTATAGAATATTTGGGCGAAACCATGAAGATAAGCTTGATATTGTTTTGATGGCACAGATTGATATATCTCTGTACATACTCCAGCTTCTTTCTATCAATCTTATTGGGGGCCTTTTCTTCTCCAAGATTATTCGGGAAATGACTTGGCTTGTGGTGAGGAATGTAGCCATTGTCACCACCCGCATGTCTATTAACGGCAAGACCTGCAATATTAGATGCAGCCTTGGCGTTATATCGGTACAGATGCGAAACTTGATACTGCCAGTATTTGCCGGCCTCCATAAATACAGAATCGGCCCGATTATTAAGACCAAAATATGGAGCAAAGAATGTTACAGTTCTGAATGGGGCGGTTCCTTTCACGAAGTCGCTCGTCATAACTTCAAGACAGATTACCTTTGGCTTGTGTCGTGCCAATATGTGATTGAGCATGATGTAATGGGCATATATGTTATTGGACGCATCAATGCCCCCATTATAAACACTCATCCCGAGCGTATCGCTGATGATGGAGGGCACATAGTGCAGATTGCAGCGTGAAGTGCCCATCAGCACGACGTCCTCATGCACGTCGTTAACCAGATATTTGATTTTAGGGCCGGACACGTCGTGTGTATGCTGATTGACCCACCACATGGCCAGACCTCCGATTCTGTCAACGGCAAACACGCCGATGAGGACGAACACGAAACTACAGATAAATCTCTTCATTGTTATTTTCTTTTTAGAACTGGAAATAGATGAATTGGTCGCCCCCTAATACGCCAAACAAGATGATGTAGGCAATCATCAATACAAGGTAAACATGGCGGACGAGCCACGACCCCGACTCTGCGATGCGTACTTTCCAATGGAATTCGTCGGCAAATTCCTTAGTGAGCAGCACCGTAAAGGCCAGTCCAATGGCGATAAAATTGGCAAACTCAGGCTTGGGTGCTCCCGGATTGGTGAATATTCCTGTAATCACCGTGACGGCATCGTTCAGGTTGTTGGCCCTGAACAGAATCCAAGCCAGACAGACGAGGGCAAAGGTGACTGCCCAGTGGCAGAACTTTCTCATGCCGCAGTATTTGCGCTTACTGATGCCGAGTGCCTTTTCTGCACAGAGCAGCAGGCCATGCAGTGCTCCCCAACAGAAAAACGTCCAGTTGGCGCCATGCCAGATGCCACTGACGATGAAAGTCACCAGCAGGTTGAAGTAGTTGCGCACCCGGCCTACGCGGTTACCGCCGAGCGGAATATATACATAGTCCTTGAACCATGTGGACAGCGAGATGTGCCACCGATGCCAGAACTCTCCGACGCTGCAGGCAAAGTATGGCCGATGGAAGTTCTCCATCAGACGGAATCCGAGGATGCGGGCCACGCCTATGGCAATGAGCGAATAGCCCGCAAAGTCGCCGTAAATCTGAAATGGGAACAAAAGCGACGCCACCAGATACGAACCGCCATTGTGCTTATCGACGTTGTTGAAGATGGTGTCAACATAGATTCCGCAACGGTCGGCCAGCACAAGTTTCATGAAATAGCCCCACACCATCAGTCTTACGCCTGCCATGACCTGTTCGTATTCGAAATGATGCTTTTCCCTGAACTGCGGCAGCAGATTGTTGGAACGTTCGATAGGGCCTGCCACCAACTGCGGGAAGAACGAAACAAACAGGGCGTATGTGGGGAAGTCGCGCTCCACCCGGGTCGTACCCCTGTAGACATCGATGGAATAGCCTAATGCCTGAAATGTGTAGAACGATATACCTACTGGCAGCAGCAGTCCGAACTCCGGCAGCTCAATTCCCAGACCACTTGCCTGCAACACGGCCTCCACATTGGAAGCAAGGAAATTGTAATACTTGAAAAGGAACAGGATGGCGAGATTCAACACGAGGCTACCGACAAGACATAGTTTCTTCTTGTGCTTCTCTTCAAAGCGATCTATGCCAAGCGCGGCCAAATAGGTGACAGCCGTACTCGTCAGCAGCAGCAAAGCATAGGCAGGTTCCCAGTTCATATAGAAATAGTAGCTGGCCAGAAGCAACAGGAGGTTCCGCGCCTTTGTCTGTCGGGACGGAATACAGAAATAGAGTGCGCACACTATTGGAAAGAACAATAGGAATGCAATAGAGTTAAACAGCATCTTTCTTTGATACTTTTGTACATACCAGAGAGACACCCAGATTCCGGCGATTACTATTGGCTGTTAACTACAAAAAGAAAAGCGGGGTATCTGGCTTCTGCTCGTCCGCAATTCGAGGCCTACCACAGCCTATAGGTATGAACGAGACAGAGTGACACCCACGCCGTTGGTATATAATTAACGCCCGTAAAAGCGTGCGTGAAGGCATGGTTAGCCTTCGGCACGCCACACGGGACAGTATATACCTACCCGCAGCACCAACCTCTGCTATGTTCTTGAACCTATATTCTTCTGTGGTAATTTCGAATTGCCAAGAAACGTAGCGTCAGCGACGCATTTTCCAAAATGTAGTGCTCCCTCCCTGTAGCCGCTCCGACATCTTGCGTCATCGGCTTGCTGCTTGGCTTGTCCAAGAACGAGCTTGCTCGATTGCCCGAACGTGAGCATCATCGCCGTTTTCGACGGCAAAGGTACAAA
>JAFUZD010000137.1 GCA_017476785.1 Prevotella sp.
ATCAGCAGGCGGTTGCGGGTTATATAATATGTTTTCAGCGGACTGTCTTGCCCCGTACTTTGGCTTTCCTTATGGTATATCGTACATTGAGGCTCATACCATATTTCATATCCACTGCGCTTGAACATCTCAGACCAGTCTAATTCTTCGTAGTAGAGGAAATAGCATTCTGGCATCAGCCCAACCTGTTCGATGGCCGATTTCTTTATCATCATTGCTGCTCCGTGGGCGTATGGGGTAGGGTGCGCTTTTTCGTATTGGCCATTGTCCGTCTCTCCGTATCCGATGGAGTGATTGCGCATCGTGATTTTTGAGAGTGGCGTATAGCCGGCAAACTGAATTGGATGGTCAGCCCACGCAAATCGAATCTTGGGACATACCATTCCAATCTTGGGCGATGAAGTCAAACGGGCAATAAGCGACTGGGCATTAAAGTCATTGAATACTGTGTCGTTATTAACCAAAAAGAGGTACTGGCCATTAGCTGCCTTAATCCCAATGTTGTTGCCTCCTGCAAAGCCTAAGTTCTTCTCGCTTCTAATAGCGTTAATGTATGGATAACGCTGCTTCAGGAGAATAGACTCGTCATTCTTAGAACCATTGTCTACCACAATCACTTCCAATGAATCATCGAAAGGGATGGTATCAATTAAAGCGCACGTATCATCGAGGCCATTATAATTGACTGTAATGATGGATAGCTCAATGTTCAATACTTATACTCTTGATGCTTTTTTCTTTTCGAGTTTTAGTCTCTTGCGTTCTTCTTGCTCTTCAAATAGCTTCTGCTCATATTCTTCAAACTTCCCCTCTATGGATGGGAGCAAATATACAATGGCCATACCGCCATAAAATAGCATAAGGTTTGGGAATTGTAGCATAATGTGATTGGCATAGCCTCCTGCATTTATACCTAAAAAAGCACAGCAGAAAGCAGCTCCAACTCCTTTGGCTCGTCGATTCTTAACAATGAAGAATACAATAAAAGAACCACCCAGCAAAATAATGATATTCATTCCTGCATATACACATAGACCGACGATGCCAGTTCGTTGCCAGAAAAATACATACGTAGAATCGTTAGGGGTCTGCTGTACAACTTTATATTTATGAAATGCTGGGATACGGTCTTCGTCAATATTGAAGCCGAGTCCGAAAGGAGCATCTTTTAGATACTTACGCAATGTTTCTTTATTGATGTCGCGAGCGCCTTTGGATTTGTCGTTGGGGTCAAAAGCTGTGCGCATACGTCGGATGAGAATATTATTGTTGCCGATGTTTGTTCCTGCAAGAAAGAACACAAATGCTGCACCTAAGATGGTAACTATTGTCGCAATTTTTATATTTTTGGATAAGAAAATATAGAGGAACACGCCGACTAAAAAGCAAAACAATGCGGAACGTGTGCCAGAAGTAAACATTCCATACGTGCTAATCAACGCAGCAATGATGAAAAGAAGCTTGTCTTTCTTGATTTGGGTAGTAATGGCTGCAATATAGAAGGCTACAGCAGAGGATCCCATATTGCATCCAAAATTGGCCGCATCCGTAAAGAAAGAAAAATAACGGATAGCACCACCAATGATATGGGTACGAGCTCCACCTGCGGCCAACCAAGCCGATTCTGTTGCATCCCATCCAAAAGTCTTTTGTCTGAATGCCCAAAAGCTTGCTAATATTGAAAAGTATGCCCATAATCGTAGGAACTTTAATATACGTTCAGGGCGGTTTATAAATGAGGTTACAATAAAGTAGGTAAATAAGAAAGTAAATGAATAGTTGTTTACATTCAATAGCCAGCTACTATAGCTGACGGGCAATTGACACGTTTGATTAAATACTTGTAAGATGAGGAATGTCGTCCAAATGCCTATGGCTAATAGCATTGGAGTTCCGTATTTTGGTGAAAAATCTTGGGGGCGGGTAGAAGATGTAATGAGTATGACCATTAAAAGCAATATTTGTGGCAGTTCTATAATTACCGTCACAGGGATGGGAAGCGAAAAATATCGCATCGAGCCCATTACAAAATAGTTGGCAAAAAATAAGAACCAGAATAGCCCCATAGGGAATTTTAAGGCTACATAAAAAATCAGCACAATGACTGGAGCCATACAAACTGCAGCATAGCCTGTTAACCCCATCTTATAGAACTCATACAAAGCAAGCAGAAATAGGAGAAAGAACACAATGATTCTTCCTCCATTATTCTTTGTATACAGAGTATATGCTGTTAATGCCTGACTCATTATTGGGCGTGTGAATTCTCCGTTGCTGTTAGGCCTAATTGTGAGATGCGATACACAAAGTTGTTGAATCTGGTATATGGCGGCAACTGCCCAACGAACTCCTCTACTGCATATCTGCTGGCCTCAGTCAGATACATATAGAGTGAATTCTTGTTCTCAAGCATTGCCTCTACTTCTTTCAATGCTTTCTGATCCACATCCTTCCACGTGCGGTTTGCACGCGTTACCATCAAGTTGACTGTACCCAAGTTGAGTAGGGCAGGAGAGATGGAATTGTCATTCAGATTCGGATACTCAATGATTGCAATCTCATTCGGCAGAATGTCGGGACACAAATCCTTAATGTCCTTTGCCATAATATATTTGCTGTCTTCTGCCAAGAAATCTTCATCGTATGTCAGGCGACGAACTTGTAGGCCGATGGAAATCCAGTAGTTCTCCAGTTCTTGTGCCAAATAGCTCTTACCATTTGCAGCATCAGTTGAAATGAGATTGAGCACATTCTGTTGCCCCTCCTTAAAGTGGGGGAGTAACGCCTTGCTAAGTTGACGCAAAGACATATCTGCAATCGTCTTGTTGAATCTGCGATAGCGCAGGGTGCTTTCTTTCGGGAAGCATCCCATAACAGGGATCTTGGTAATCCGCTCGGAGCGCATCCTGTCTCGCAATGTACGATCCAGCATTTCAATGATGAAGAAGTACAATGTCGTCAAAATGAATGTGAGCAGATACGCACCTAATAAAATGATTAGGCGATTGGTCGGTTGTGCATTCAGTGGGAACATCGGTGGATTCAGCACACGAAGCGTCGCTGTTGACATCTGTAAATTACGCTGGCGCAGGCGAGCCGCATTCAATGCTTTCAGCATTTCAATGTAGTTCGCTTCTACAAAACCAATGTGCCGATTCTTTCGGTCCAAAGTCGCACCAATGGGAGAGAAATATAAGAATTGTTTGTCAATCCTTTGACGCATAATGTCTTGCGCTCCCATTTCTGCCTTTGTCTTTTCCATCAAAAGCACTTGCTCTAACCAGCGGTCAATCAGAGAATTGGCTCTTACACCGGTGTCTGTACTATATGATGCAGCTTCTATGTCACGTGTCAAATCACGGACGCTGTTCGTCGTGTTCTGCAGTTCTCGTTCTGCTCTTGCCAATTCTTGTTGTGATTCAACGTCATTACCACCACCTTCACTGCTCATCAGTCTGAGGTTGGAAATACGCGACTGGAGACGGGAGATGTCACGAACCTGATTGGTAAAGTCTTTATTGGCACGGATAATCTTTGCCCTACTTCCCAACTGACGCTCCAAATAGTCCATAAGTGCTTTAGTAGAGGTGTAATTCATCAGTTGCTCATTGTCCGTAGTCTGGTGCACAGCATCAAGAGCGGCAACTTGTTTGGTTTGCTCGCCGTAATTGATGATGCGCTTGGATATGTTATATTTAATCAGGTCGTCTTCTGCATTGCACAGAATGCGATAGAGGCGTGCCACCTCACGTTCGAAGAACTTGATGACATTGTTGGTCTCACCAAAACGAATCTGCTGATATTGGCGTGCAAAAACTTCGTTCAATATGTCCAGCGTATTATAGGCGATACCCGCATCGTTGGCAGTATAGCCTACATTGATAATGTCGCTATTCGTAAACTGGGTGACTTTCAAACGCGATGTAATATTGTTGAGACCGAAGTAGGGGTGGTAATTCAGAATGCCGAACAAATAGTTATCTTGTGAAGGCTTTTCGTAGGCTTTCAAATTGGCGTAGGTCGCAGATTCGCTATTATGATTAATTAGAGATTTTACCTCTGTTGGAACGGTGGCATTTAATTCGCGGAAGTGTTCTGCTGATATGTAATTGTTGTCTTTGTTCTGATTTCCGTACATCATACAACGAGCAAACAGACGAAGTGCTACCTCGTGAATGGTGTTATCCGTGGTCATAATCAGCATTAAGTTGGTAATGTTCGCCTGTGCATTACCGCCGGCCACACCGGTACCGCCTTCAATGTTGTAGCCAGTAATCATACCCGTATAGATCGTCGTACTGGTGTCGTACTGACGCTCCATATGGCGGGTGAGGAACCACGCAACAATCAGTGCGATGAGTGGCAGAATCACCAAATACCAACGAATCTTATATAAGAACCTTACAAAATATCTAAAGATGTCCATTGTGATAACGTTTTTATAATTCTACTTATTTGCTCTTTTTCGCCGATTTTGTTGCGGCTTTCTCAGCTCTTCTCTGTGCGTCGCGTTCTGCCCTTTCAATGGCATCTAATTGGCGCTGTTCTTCGGCTGCTTGCCGCTGGATGCGCTTTTCTACCGCTTTGTTCTCTCTGGCTATCTGCTTGGGAGACTTCTGAACGGTGCTGTCCAGCGTAATGTCGGTGGTCGTATTGGTAATAATAGGCGTATGCGTCAATATTTCCAGTGTAATGATATCCGTCGTAATCTGGGTCTGTAGGTCCTGATATGTCTGAACTGCGGCAGACTCTCGCATCTTGGTCCACGCAAAATCCTCTATCGACATATTGCCTTGGTGGAAGTCTTCTTGGTTCAACTGACCGGCTCCCTGATAGATGGCCGCATTTTCGCTGGCGGTTTTCAGTGCAACCAATGAGTTTGTAATCTTGATATACAAAGTGGCAATCTGGAGCTTCAGCTGGTCGTATGCCTGATCTTTTGCAATCTGTGCCTGATCAACAGCCACTCTTTTGCGTTTTACCGAAGCACTCAGATCCAAGATGTCCTCTAAGGGCACGCTTACGTTGACACCGACGTTCCAATAGTTCTGCTCACTGCCTTGGAACTGGTATATCATATTGTTATACGTTGACGAGTTGTTGCCCCACATATCTGTCTTTCCATAACTGTAGCTGGCGTGACCGTACACGTATGAGAATATATGTCGCTTCTGTTTGGCTACTTCCAGCTGGGCCAGCTCCTGCGCTTTCTCTAAAGACAGGATTTGAGGGGTCACTTTCGCATTCTCGAACAATACGGCCAATGGTGGCAAATGGAATGTTGAGAAGTTAATCGTGCTTGTTTCACTTGAATCGAAGAAACCTGCACTGATACCGCTTTCGTTTAGCTGAGCGAAAGTGGTTGTGCCCGTCCCTGCAATAGTGAATAATAACAATAAGCGTTTAAATCTATTCATTGTGATAAAGATTATAGTCTTTTATACGTTCTCTTTCTGGATGAAGGCCGTTAGCGTGCGGAAGATAATCTTCATATCCAGTGCGAAGTTGTAAGTCTGTCCATAGGTGATGTCCAGCTGCTTGCGCTCTTCGGCCGACATCATTCCGCCTTTGCCCCGCTCTTCCACTTGCCACAGTCCCGTCAGTCCAGCTGGTGCCATAAAGCGGTCGATGCTCGAGTCGGCCGTTAATTTTTCCGCCTCGTAGAGTGGGAGAGGGCGGTTGCCGACGATTGACATATCGCCTTTCAGAATATTAAACAGCTGTGGCAGTTCATCAATGCTGTATTTGCGGATGAAGCGTCCCACCTTTGTGATGCGCGGGTCGTTCTCAATCTTGACAAAAGCGTTGTTGATTTCTTCCTCCTTTTGTTTGTTGAAGTCGCTTTCTGCCACAACGAAGTCGTCGCCGACGAGCATCACTTCTTCGTCGCTGATCATCATCTCCGACTCCATTCCCATATCAATCATCTCCTGTTCGGCCTCGTCGCCCAGCGGCGAGGTAATCACCGTCTTGCTCTCTTCTTCCTCTTTCTCTGCGTATTGATTGTGCTCTTTGCTGAGTTCCTTCAGTCGCTTGTCCGCATCTGCATACATACTGCGGAATTTCAGGAAATCAAAGATGGTGTAATTAGTGCCTACGCGTTTCGACTTGAACAGAATCGGGCCCTTGCTCTCCAGCCGGATGGCAATGGCAGTCAGGATAAACACAGGCGACAGGCAGATGATAGCCAGTCCGGAGAAGAAAATGTCGAAAAGACGCTTCCATACGGGAATCTTGAAGCGCAGAATCTTGTATTTGGGAGCTTCGTCGTCAAAGAGGATGTTCTCTCGGTCGGAAATGAAGATAATCTTCTTGTTCAGATCCGTAACAGATGCCTCGCGGTCAATCGTGTCGTTGATGCCGCATTCCTGATAGATGCGCCGGTCTTCCTGCGACAGCTCGTCTGTCAGCAGAATGATATAGATGTTGCGGCATTTCTTTCGCAGATAGGTGATGGCAGTAATATCCTCGTTGCGCACACTCCGTTCGAAAAAAACGATGAAATGCTCGTTGCGCACTTGTGGAGCGCAGACCAATGCTGCATCCTTATAGGCACTGGTCATTCTGACCAGTTGGCCGGGAATGTATTTCAGACGCTCCTGTGTCTTAGGATTATTGCCTAAATAAACAACACCTATCATAATATATAATAAGGTATTACCAAATTAGTTCGGAAGAATTTTCTTGACTCTGATTTTCAATTCCATCGGGTTGAACGGTTTCACGATATAGTCCACGGCTCCAATCTCCAGCAGGCGGATGCGCTCGCTGGTGCTGTCCTCGCTACTCAGCATAATGACGGGGATGTGCCGGAACAGTTCGTTCTGCTTAATCCACTCGAGGAAATCGTCGCCGCGCATTCCCGGCATACGGATGTCTGAGATAATCAAGTCGGGGGTGTTGCCAGCTTGCAGCCATTTTACGCCCTGCAGTCCGTCGGGGAGCCACTGCACGTCGTAGTCGCTCATCAGATAGATAGAGAGTACCTTTGCAATGGTCTCTTTGTCATCAAGTATTAGTATTTTCTTCTTCATATATGAAATAAAATTCTGATTTCTTAGTTATTCGTTCTATCGTGCAAAGGTAAAAAAATATTTTTAATTGTAGCCAAATAATGATAAAAAAATATCGGTTTTGTGTTAAAAAGTTGGTTTTCTAAAATATTTTAGGGAAATTTGTAGGGCAAACGTATTATGAATAGATTTATATAAACGACAATTATGGAAAATAGGTACTTATTGGGTTTTGATGTCGGCAGTTCCTCGGTGAAGGCATCGCTGGTGAATGCCGATAATGGCAAGTGTGTCGCTACGGCGTTTTATCCGGAGAAGGAAGCTCCGATAACGGCAGTCAAAGCCGGATGGGCTGAGCAAGACCCGCAGATGTGGTGGGACAATGCAAAGCTGGCGCTGAAGAAGATTATGGCCGACGCCGGGGCAAAGGCCGACGAGGTGAAGGCCATCGGTATTTCCTATCAGATGCACGGCTTGGTGTGCGTAGACAAGAATCTGCAGGCATTGCGCCCGTCGATTATCTGGTGCGACTCGCGAGCCGTTCCTTATGGCGAGCGGGCATTCCGCGACTTGGGTGAGGCGCAGTGTCTGGGCCATCTGCTCAATTCGCCGGGCAACTTCACGGCAGCCAAACTGGCTTGGGTGAAAGAGAACGAACCGCAGATTTTCGAGAAGATTTACAAGATAATGCTGCCCGGCGACTATATCGCGATGCGCTTGTCGGGCACGCCCAATACGACGGTCAGCGGACTGAGCGAAGGAATGTTCTGGGATTTCAAGAACAACCGTGTCGCCGATTTCCTGATGGACTATTATGGCTTCGATGCCTCGCTCATCAGCGACATCGTACCGACGTTCAGCGTCCAGAGCGAAGTGTCGGCCGAAGCGGCCGCTGAGCTGGGACTGAAGGCCGGCACGCCGATTACCTATCGTGGGGGCGACCAGCCTAACAATGCACTGTCGCTCAACGTGTTCAATCCCGGCGAGATTGCTTCGACGGCGGGAACATCGGGCGTCGTCTACGGCGTGCTGGGCGAGGTGAATTATGATAAGAAGAGCCGCGTGAATATGTTTGCCCACGTCAACCATACGGCCGAGCAGACCCGTCTGGGCGTCTTGGGCATTTGCAATGGTACGGGCATCCTCAATGCGTGGATGCACCGCAATGTCACGGCTGATATCAGCTATGCCGAGATGAACGACCTTGGTGCTACGGTGCCCATCGGCAGCGACGGCGTGGCTATCTTGCCATTCGGCAACGGTGCCGAGCGCATCTTGGAGAACCGGGAGCTGGGATGCTCCATCCACGGACTGAACTTCAATACCCATAATAAGGCTCATCTCGTCCGTGCCGCTCAAGAGGGCATCGTCTTCTCCTTCTGCTATGGTATGGAGATTATGGAGCAGATGGGAATGGACATCCAGAAGATTCACGCCGGACGGGCCAATATGTTCCTCAGCCCGCTGTTTCGCGATACGCTGGCCGGCGTCAGCGGAGCCACTATCGAGCTCTATGATACCGACGGCAGTGTGGGTGCGGCAAAGGGTGCAGGCATCGGTGCCGGCATTTACAAAGACCACGACGAGGCTTTCGCCACGCTGGAGAAGCTGCAGGTCATTGAGCCCGACGAGGCACATCGAGATGCTTATCGCTCGGCCTATGAGCACTGGAAAGAATTATTGAATAGAAATATATAAACAATTTAAAATCAAACTATTATGGCAAAAGAGTATTTTCCGTTTATCGGTAAGGTTCCTTTTGAGGGACAGGACAGCAAGAACGTGTTGGCATTCCACTACTATGAGCCCGAGCGCGTTGTTGCAGGTAAGAAGATGAAGGACTGGCTGAAGTTCGCAATGGCTTGGTGGCACACGCTGTGTCAGGCCAGCGGCGACCAGTTCGGCGGTCAGACCCGTTCTTACGAGTGGGATAAGGCCGGCGATGCCGTTCAGCGTGCCAAGGACAAGATGGACGCCGGCTTCGAGATAATGGACAAGCTGGGCATTGAGTATTTCTGCTTCCACGATGTCGACCTCGTTGAGGAGGGCGCCACCATCGCCGAGTATGAGGCTCGTATGCAGGCCATCACCGACTATGCGCAGGAGAAGATGAAGCAGTATCCCAACATCAAGCTGCTGTGGGGTACGGCCAACGTGTTCGGCAACAAGCGCTATATGAACGGTGCCGCTACCAATCCC
>JAFUZD010000138.1 GCA_017476785.1 Prevotella sp.
CGGAGTGGAGCGAGGTCGATGCAAGCCTCGAAAGACGCCAGCACCTCGTCGGTAAGTTCCACCGACTTGTTGAACTTCTCGCCGCCGTGCTCCATCCGATGCCCCACTTCTTCGATTTCTTTCAGGTCTTTGATGACGCCAATCTCCGGATCAGTCAGCAACGTAAAGATAAACTTCACACCCTCGGTATGCTCGGGGATGTCGTGCATAATCTGCTTCTTCTCGCCGTTAGCCAGCTTCACCTTTACGAAAGCGCCGTCCAAGCCCACACGCTCTGCGCCGCCACTGGTCATCACACTCTTGTCGTCCATATTGTACAGTGCGTACTTGATAGAGGACGAACCACAGTTTAAAACTAATATCTTCATAAAGTTTAAACCTCTCACGACCTCCCCAAAGGAGAGGAGTGCCTTTATAGGCTCCCCCTTTGGTCTATTCGGGTTTTTCTGTTTTATTATTTGTTGATACTTTCGCTTTTCGGCCCCGCTCTCCTCCCCTTTGGGGAGGTTGGGTGGGGTTGCTTATTTCTTTGCATCCATTGCCTGACAAGCAGTGATGGCCACCAAGTAATAGATATCCTCTACGGAGCAGCCGCGGCTCAGGTCGTTGACCGGACGGGCAATACCCTGCAGGATGGGGCCGATGGCGATGGCATCACCCAGACGCTGCACCAGTTTATAGGCGATGTTGCCCACTTCGAGGTTGGGGAATACGAGCACATTGGCCTTTCCGGCAATCTCGCTGCCCGGAGCCTTCTTGGCACCTACACCGGGCACCAGTGCCGCGTCGGCCTGCAACTCACCGTCTACCTTCAACGTGGGCTCCAGCTCGCGGGCCAGCCGTGTGGCCTCTATCACCTTATCTACTACCTCGTGTGTGGCACTGCCCTTCGTAGAGAAGCTCAGCATAGCCACGCGCGGATCCTCGAAACCTGCCACCGACTTGGCCGTTTGAGCCGTACAAACGGCTATCTGGCTCAGCTGGTTGGCATCGGGCATCGGCGTCACGGCCACGTCGCCTACCACGAGTACGCCGTCCTCACCGTATTCAGGCTTCTGCGTGATAAGCAGCATTGCACCGCTGACGCAGGTGATACCGGGTGCACACTTGATAATCTGCAGGGCAGGACGCAGCGTATCGCCCGTAGTCGACAGCGCACCGCTAATCTGTCCATCGGCACCTTCGGTCTTGATAATCATACAGCCCAGATAGAGCGGATTCTTCACCAGTTCGCGAGCCTGCTCAATAGTCATACCCTTCTTCTTGCGCAGTTCGCACAACAGCTGGGCATACTCCTCGCTCTTCTCGCAATTCTCCGGGTCAATAAGGGTAGCCTTACCAATGTTCTTCAGCCCCTTCTCTTCGGCCAGCTGATGCACTTTGTCAGGGTTACCGATGAGAATCAGGTCGGCAATGTCGTCAGCCAGCACGCGGTCGGCTGCACAGAGGGTGCGCTCCTCCTCAGCTTCGGGGAGCACGATGCGCTGCTTGTTGCTCTTAGCACGCGCAATGATTTGATCGATTAAACTCATAGTTAGTTTGTATTTACGTTTGTTTTTAGATTTTCCGTATAGGCTACAAAGGTAGCAAATTCCCCGGAATTACGAAAAGAATGGGAGCGAAATCTCTGAAAAAAGATAGAGGCATTTGCCAAACAGACCTCTTACATCGGGAAAGGCCCTACATTTTTCGGCTTTTCGATGGGGCGTTTCAAATTATTTGTGTACCTTTGTGGTCAAGTATGGACTATACACTGAATGTCAATGGTCGCCTGTTGTCGCTACAGCAGCCACAGGTGATGGGAATACTCAACGTGACGCCCGATTCGTTTTTCGAGGGCAGCCGCAAGCAGACAGAGCGCGAGATTGCCGAACGGGCACAGCAGATTGTCCGCGAAGGCGGTGCAATTATCGACGTGGGCGGCTTCAGCACGCGCCCCGGTGCCAGCATCGTCAGCGCGGAGGAGGAGATGGAACGTCTTCGCAACGCGCTCACCATCATCCGCCGCGAGGTGGCCGATGTCGTCATCTCGGTAGACACCTATCGCCCCGAAGTGGCGCGGATGGTAGTCGAGGAGTTCGGTGCCGCCATCATCAACGATGTCAGTGAGGGTGGCATTACGGGCATTGCCGGCCAGCCTTTAGAAGACGAGCGGGGCGACGTGCCGCGGATGTTCAGTGAAGTGGCCCGGCTGGGCGTAGCCTATGTACTGATGTCGGTGCAGCCTACGATACAGCCGATGCTGCAAGCATTGTCCCAAGAGGTAGACCTCTTGCACTCACTGGGCCAGAAGGACATCATCATTGACCCGGGATTCGGCTTCGGAAAGACGCTGGAGCAGAACTATCTGCTGATGGACCAGCTGGAAATGTTGCACGCCCTGCAGCTCCCGTTGCTGGTGGGCATCTCGCGCAAATCGATGATATACCGCCTGCTGAAGACCGACCCTACCCGTGCACTCAACGGCACCACGGCCCTGAACACTGCCGCCCTGCTCAAAGGTGCCCACATCCTACGTGTCCACGACGTGGCCGAGGCCGCTGAGTGTATCAGCATCGTGCAGTCAATCCACATCCACCGCTCATTCCAAAGTACGCAAGACTATGTTTGAATTCGGACTGAAAGACATTGTAGACATTACGCTGGTAGCCGTCATTCTCTACTACATCTACCGGCTGATGCGCGAATCGCGCTCGCTCAATGTGTTCATCGGCATTATGATTTTCATTCTGCTATGGCTCTTCGTGTCGCAAATCTTGGAGATGAAGCTGCTCGGCTCGATAATGGACAAGCTGGTCAGCGTGGGAGTTATCGGACTGATTATCCTGTTTCAAGAGGATATCCGCAAGTTTCTCTTCAACCTCGGCACGCGCCAGCGCATCCGCTCATTCATTAATCTCTTCTCACAAAACAAAGAGGGACAGAAGCAACGCGATAAATCGGCCATAATGCCTATCGTGATGTCGTGCCTCAGTATGAGCAAGCGAAAGGTGGGAGCCCTCATCGTCATTGAGCGCACAATGCCACTGGACGACATCGTGGCCACGGGGTCGGTCCTCGATGCCAATATCAACCAACTGCTCATCGAGAACATTTTCTTCAAGAACTCACCCCTGCACGACGGTGCAATGGTCATTGCCGGCAAACGCATTAAGGCTGCCGGATGCATTCTGCCCGTCAGCCACAGCCTCGACATACCCAAAGAACTGGGACTACGCCACCGGGCCGCACTGGGCATCTCGCAGGAAAGCGACTGCCTGACCATCGTGGTAAGCGAAGAGACGGGCAGCATCTCCATCGCCCACAAAGGCGAACTGTCGCTGCGCCTGTCGGCAGAAAAACTGGAAAGCATCCTGACACAAGAGGAGGACTAAATAACTATGGACATCCATCAACTGTACACACTCTATCAGCAGCACCCCTGCATCACTACCGACAGCCGCGACTGCCCTGAAGGTAGCATCTTTCTGGCACTGAAGGGAGAGAAATTCAATGGTAATCGCTATGCGCTGCAGGCACTTGAGAAAGGCTGTGCCTACGCCATCGTGGACGAGGCCCCTCTCCCAACCTCCCCCGAGGGGGAGGGGACTTCCTCTCAACTTATAAAGGTGGACGACTGCCTGCAAACATTTAAGGACCTTGCACGCGAGCACCGCCGCCAATTCAGCATTCCCGTCATTGGCATCACGGGCACCAATGGCAAGACCACGACGAAAGAACTGGTTCGTGCCGTGCTGTCGGACAGCTATCTCGTGTTGGCCACGGAGGTTAACATCAACAACGACGTGGGCGTGCCGAAAACACTCTTCCGACTGACCGACGACGACGAGATAGCCGTCGTAGAGATGGGAGCCAGCCATCCGGGCGACATCAAGACGCTGGTAGAGACGGCTGAGCCTACCTGCGGGCTCATCACTAACGTGGGTCGGGCCCATTTGCAGGGTTTCGGGTCGTTCGAAGGTGTGTGTCGCACGAAAGGCGAGCTCTACGACTTCTTGCGCAGCCACGAGTTGCCCGTCTTCGTCAACCGCGACAACGAGCATCTGGTAAAGATGGCTGAGGGAATGCCCGACGTCTACTACTACGGGCAGAGCGACGCACCGGAGATTCTCATCCGCGGCGAAGTCATCAGTTGTGCACCGTTCTTGAAATTCCGCTGGCGCGAGCAAGACAGCGACGCGGGTTACCAGAGCGAGTGGATGGAGGTGCAGACGCAGCTCATCGGAGCCTACAACATTGACAACCTCTTGGCTGCCATCACCATAGGGTACGTCAACAACGTTCCGTTCGAACAGATTAATCACGCACTGGCCAACTACCGCCCGCAGAACAACCGCTCGCAGCTGACTGACACGGAGCACAACCATCTCATCGTGGATGCCTACAACGCCAACCCATCGTCAATGCAGGCGGCCATCGACAATTTCCGTCGGATGGACGTTGGACATAAGATGGCCATCCTCGGCGATATGCGCGAACTGGGTGAGGCTTCAGCTGAAGAGCATCAGCACATCGCCGACCTACTGGCCGAAGCCAGTTTTGAAGAAGTATGGCTGGTAGGCAGTGAGTTTGCCAAGACGCAGAGCGCATTCCGCAAGTTTGCCGACGTGGACGAGGTGAAAGCCGAGATAGCCCATCAGCAACCGCGCAACCGCTACATATTAATTAAAGGGAGCAACGGCATCCGACTGTTCCAACTGCCCGAACTACTCTGAAAGTTAAACGCGGGGCAATCTCAATAAGATTGCTCCGCGTTACATTTGCTTAACCGTGGGTGGTACCTCCAGGAATCGAACCGGGGACACACGGATTTTCAGTCCGATGCTCTACCAACTGAGCTAAGGCACCTCTTTTTCTCTTGCGTTAAGCGGGTGCAAAGTTACGGCTTTTTTGCCATTTGAGCAAATTTTTCTCGGAAAAACTGCACGTATTTCATTTTTTTGACGTACCTTTGCAACCGCTTAAACGCAATCGGGATGTAGCGCAGTTGGTAGCGCACTACGTTCGGGACGTAGGGGTCGGGCGTTCGAGTCGCCTCATCCCGACAGAGAAACAGCAGACTTATGATGAGTCTGCTGTTTTTTTGTGCCCATAGGTTTGTCGTCGTCAATACGCGACATAGGGTTCCAAGCGCTGGAAGTCGGCCTCGGTAAAGTCTTTGGAGAGGCGCAACTGGCGCAAGTCAGTAATAGGGCCACGCAGACGGCGATAGTCAACAATGGCTTTGGCCTGATAGAAGTTGATGTAAGGATGGCGGCGCAGTTGCTGCAACGTCAGCTGATTGACGTTGAGCTGTTGTGGACGAGGCTGCTCAACGACGAAGTATTTCTTGGATTCTTGTGGGAAATCATCGATTTCATCGAGCTGTTCGACACTGACATAGCCACCCAGCCGATGCCCATAGCGCACGATTTCCTTAGCATAGTAGACCCCGATGCCCGGCACCCGGCGCAGCTGGGCGGTGTCAGCACGGTTCAGCACCACGTGCTCGTCGGCCTGAAGTTTCACGGGGAAGCGCAATGTATCGCGCTCGTAGTGCTCGCGTTCGCCCACCAGCGTGGCAGCAGGCCGATAGTCTGCCGAAATGCGGATATAAGGCTCCAGTCGCCGATAGTCCTTCACCGTGAGGCCGTAAAGGCGGGCAAAGTCTTCTTTGCGACGATAGACGCCGCCTTTTGCCCGGTATTTATAGATGTTGCGTACCTGCCACGGCTGCAGCCCGAGGCGCAATAGTTGGGTACTGTCGGCCGTGTTGGGATCAAAGGGAAAGAGTGCCGTTGACTGCGTCGCCACGGCATAAGGCTGGTAGGGACGTGCACCTTGGGGGGGGTAGAAGGATGTGCTGTCGGCTGTTGCCACTGCGTCGCTGGCGTCATTGCCACCTACGAAGAAGATGGCTGTCACCACGGTAACGAGGACGGCAAGCAGCACGAGGATGGTAGTGCGGTCGGACTTGCGCAGATAGAAGAACTCACGAATCATATCACGCCCAGCTGATGGAGGAAGATGAGTACGATGCCCAACGGACAGACAAAGCGCACGGCAAAGAGGTAGACGGAAAAGAGGCGGGTGGCCACAGTTCCTTTGTTGGTAAACTCTTCACGCACGACGCGCTGCGGAATATACCAGCCTACAAACAGACTGGTCAGCAGGGCACCGGCAGGCAGCAGA
Organism: Prevotella sp.; assembly: GCA_017476785.1. Lineage (GTDB taxonomy): Bacteria > Bacteroidota > Bacteroidia > Bacteroidales > Bacteroidaceae > Prevotella. Next base: position 6,172 of record JAFUZD010000138.1, read on the forward strand.
TATTGAGCTGTCAGTATGTCGCAGAAGTCCATCAGCGAGTGCCCGAGCAGTTGCAGGCCGGGCTGGGCTCCCACGGAGAGTGAGCACAGGATGCAGATGACGGAGCAGACCGCTGTGAGCACCCAAGCCGTCTGCCGGCGCGGCAACCCCAGCTCTTCGTGGAAGAAGGCCGTCCCGATTTCGTGCATCGAGATGGTAGAGGTCAGTGCGGCAAAGACCAGCAGGGCGTAGAACATAATGGAGATAACGTAGCCCAATACGGGTGCGGAGGCAAAGGCCTGCTGGAACACGTTGGGCAGGGTGATGAAGATGAGCGACGGACCGCTGTCGGGATTGATGCCCACACTCATTGCCGCAGGGAATATCATCAGTCCCGAGAGGATGGCGATGAGCGTGTCGAGCAGGGCTATCTGACCGGCCGAGCGCAGCAGATGGGTGTCGCGCGAGAAATAGCTGGCATAAGTGCAGAGGCAGGCCGTACCCAGCGAGAGTGAGAAGAAGGCTTGCCCCAACGCTTCGAGAAACACGCTCTTGGAGAGCTTGCTGAAATCGGGCATCAACAGGAAGCGCACGCCTTCAATGGCACCGGGCAGCGTGCAGGAAGCGATGACGATGATGACCAGCAGTGCCAGCAGGATGGGCATCAGCAGCTTGGAAGCGCGCTCAATGCCACCCCGCACACCTCGTACGATGACCAGATGGGTGATGAGGATAAAGGCCACACCCCAGAGGGCAGGTTTCAGCGGATGGCTGGAGAAGGTGGAGAAGTAGCGAGCCACGTAGTGCGCATCGCCACCGAGCTGGCCGGCAATGGAGGCGAAGAGATACTGCAGGCACCAGCCGGCCACCACGGCATAGAAGCCGAGGATAATGGTGGAGGTGAGGATACCGAGATAACCCACGAGTTTCCACGGTCGTCCGCCCGACAGGGTGTCGTAGGCCCGCGCCGCATTGGCGTGGGCGTGGCGGCCGACGATGAATTCACTGACCATTCCGGGCAGACCGAGCATCAAGATGCAGCCAAAGTAGATTAAGATGAAGGCGGCACCACCATTCTCGCCTGCCATATAGGGAAAGCGCCACACGTTGCCCAGCCCTACGGCCGAGCCGGCCGTAGCCAGCACGATGCCCAGCTTACTGCCAAAGTTGCCTCTGTCGTTTGTCATTTCAGAAGTCCAAGTTGGTGAAGGAAAATAAAGAGGATGGCCAGCGGGCAGACGTACTTCACGAGGAAGAGATAGAGATGGAAGAAGCGTCCGCGCAGCGTGCCCCAGTTGGTAAACTCGTCGCGCACCACCTTATGCGGCACGTACCAGCCAATGAAGATACAGGTGAGGAAGCCCACCACGGGCAGGAATATCTGACCCGTGACAAAGTCGAACAGGTCGAAGAGCGACAGTCCGAACAGCTGCAAGCTGCCTACCGCACCCAGCGACAGCGAGCAGACCGTGCCGATGACGGCCGTAGAGACGGTGACGAGCGCAGCGGCACGCTTGCGCGAGATAGCCAGTTCCTCGTGGAAGAAGGCGGTACTCACCTCGTGGAGTGAGATGAGCGACGTGAGGGCTGCCAGCGACAACAGGGCCTAGAAAATGAGCGAGATGCAATAGCCCACGACGGGCATCGACGCAAAAGCCTGCTGAAACACGTTGGGCAGCGTGATGAAGATGAGCGACGGGCCGCTGTCGGGATTGACGCCTACTGAGAAGGCAGCCGGGAAAATCATCAGACCGGCCAGTATGGCTACCATCGAGTCGATGAGTCCTATCTGAATGGCCGACCGGGTGAGGTTAGTCTGCCGCGAGAAATAGCTGGCGTAGGTGCAGATGCAGCCCATCGCAATGGAAAGCGAATAAAAGGCTTGTCCCAATGCGGCGAGGAAGACGTCGCTCGTAATCTTCGAGGAGTCGGGATGAAACAGGAACTTGATGCCCTGACTGGCTCCCGGCAGCATACACGAAGCCGCCACGATGATGAGCAGTAATATAAATAAGGTGGGCATCAGCAGCTTGGAAGCGCGCTCAATGCCATTGCGCACGCCATTCTCTACGATGAGGTAGGTGATGGTGAGGATGATGATGGTCCATAGCACCGGCTTCACGGGGTCGGAAGACAGCTCGGCAAAGTAGGCTTTGAAGTAGTCCGGGTCGCCGTGCAGATGGCCGATGAGCGAAGCCAAGATATACTGGAGGCACCAGCCCGAGACCACGGCATAATAGCCCGTGATGAGGAATCCCGTGAGCACGCCCATATAGCCGATGAGCGACCACGGCGTACGACCGCCCAGCTTGCGGAATGCCCGAGCCGTGTTGGCCTGCCCGTGGCGGCCGATGATAAACTCACTAATCATACAGGGAATACCAAGCAGCAACACACAAGCTACGTAGATGATGATAAAGACGGCTCCACCGTTCTGCCCGGCCATATAGGGAAAGCGCCACACGTTGCCCAGCCCTACGGCCGAGCCGGCTGTGGCCAGAATGATTCCCAGCTTACTGCCAAAGTTTGCTCGCTCTAAATTTGCCATAACATACTTTTCTTCCAATTCGTTTGCAAAAGTAGCAAATAATTCTTACTTTTGCACCGCCCAATTAATAAAAGTGGAAGAAAAGATGCAAAAATTGATTCGATTCGTAAGAAAGTATCCGCTATCCCTTATACTTTTTGCCGTTATATGGTACTTGTCGTTCTTCACGCCACCCAAGACACAGCTGGCAGAAGTGCCGCTCATCGACAAATGGGTGCACATAGCGATGTATGGCGGCACGTGCACGGTACTGTGGATAGAGTATCTGCGCGCCCACCCTGCGCTCCACCGCGCGCGGCTGGCACTGCTGGCGTGGCTGGCACCCGTGCTGATGAGTGGGATTATCGAGCTGCTGCAGGAATACTGTACCGGCGGACGGCGCAGCGGCGACTGGCTCGACCTGCTGGCCAACAGCATTGGCATCACACTGGCAGCATTGCTCGGACTGGCCATCCATCGCTATGGAAGGCAATGGATTCGCGCATAAGATTCTATTGGGAATTCATTTCTGTCCCAAGAGCCTTTTGCGTATACTACCACGTCGTATAAGGATTCCGGCGCAGTTGGCTGTTGTAATAACGGCGGTCTCCCGTCACCTCGAGACCTATAAACGGCGGCAGCTCCACTGGTTCGTCGGCCGACGACAGCTCTACCTCAGCCATCACCAGCCCGGCATTGTCGCCTGCAAACTCATCGACCTCGAAGGTATGGCGGCCGCTCTTGACCAGCCAGCGCGTCTTGTCGATGATGCCCGGCTCGCACAGCAGCATCAGCTGCTCGGCCTCGTCGAGCGTAATCTCTTTTTCAAACTCATAACGAGAAAGGCCAGAGTCTGCACTCGGGCCTTTTATCGTAAGATAGCCGCGAGTATCACGGATACGCACCCTGACGGTGCGTCCGCGCTCGCTGCAGATATAACCTTGGCGGATATGGCTGCTGGCAAAGGCCGACTGCTTGTAGGAGCCATCGGCGACCAGAAACTTCCGCTCTATCTCCATTCCACTCATCCGGCAGTTCTTGAGGGCTGTCCCGTTAAGAAAGAATGGTCAAAGTAAAGATGGTATAGATAATCGCCAGCAGCAACAGCACTGCGCCGATGGTCCAAACTACTTTCTTTCCTTTCTCTTCCTGTTTCTTTGCATAAGCCTCACGCTTTGCATTCGTTTTCTTGCTCATACGTTTATATAGTTTTTAGTTTAAAGTTCAGAAATACTTACTGCTCCCTTCGGGAGAAGCCTTTGGCATTGCTACTCCTCGTCCGTCACGGGGAACTCCATCAGGTAGGCCTTGATGAAATCGTCTATCTTGCCGTCCATCACGCCATCCACGTCGGTGGTCTGGTAGTTGGTGCGGTGATCCTTCACGCGGCGGTCGTCGAACACGTAGCTGCGTATCTGGCTGCCCCACTCTATCTTCTTCTTGCCGGCTTCTATCTTGGCTTGCGCCTCCAGCCGCTTCTTCATTGCGCGGTCGTAGAGCTGGCTCTTCAGCAGGCGCATCGCGTTGTTACGGTTCTCCAGCTGCTTGCGGCTCTCGGTGTTCTCAATGAGGATTTCCTCCTCTTCGCCCGTGTCGGGGTCTACGTACTGATAGCGCAGACGCACGCCGGTCTCCACCTTATTCACGTTCTGTCCGCCGGCACCGCCGCTGCGGAACAGGTCCCAACTGACTTTCGACGGGTCGACGTAGACCTCGATAGTATCGTCGACCAGCGGCGAGACGAACACCGAGGCAAACGAAGTCATTCGCTTACCCTGCGCATTGAACGGGCTGACGCGCACCAAGCGATGTACGCCGTTCTCGCTCTTCAGGTAGCCATAGGCATACTCGCCGCCCTCTATCTGCATCGTTACGCTCTTGATGCCGGCCTCGTCGCCGTCCTGCAGGTTGACGATGGTCACTTTATGACCGTGCTGCTCGGCCCAACGCTGATACATACGCATCAGCATCGAGGCCCAGTCTTGACTCTCTGTACCGCCGGCACCGCTGTTAATCTTCATCACCACGTCCATCGGGTCTTCCTTTTGGCGCAGCATATTCTTCAGCTCCAGTGCCTCGATGGCTTCGATGGCCTTACGATAGTCGTCGTCGACTTCTTCTTCGGTGACCATCTCTTCCTTATAGAAGTCGAAGGCCAGCTGCAGCTCGTCGGCAGCCGAACGCACCTCTGCATAGCCGTCAATCCACCGCGTGATGCCCTTCACCTTCTTCATCTGCTCCTCGGCACGCTTCGGGTCGTCCCAGAAGTCGGGTGCCTGCGTGCGCAGGTCCTCCTCCTCGAATTCTATCTTCTTCTCGTCTATCTTCAGATAGTGCTTCAGCTTGTCTGCTCTCTCAAGCACATCTTTCAGTTGGTCTTGCGTAATCATTTTCTGTTACCCACCTCCATCCCCTCCTGACGGGAGGGGGCGTTTGGTTTCCTATGGAGGCCTTATTTTGGTTAATACATATCGTTGTTGTCCGAATTCTATTCTTCGTACATCTTATCAATCTCCGCTTTGTAGTTCTCGTTCAGCACACGGCGACGTATCTTCAGCGTGTTGGTCAGCTCGCCTTTCTCCATCGACAGATGATGGGGCAGCAGCGTGAATCGCTTCACCTGCTCATAGTGGGCCAACTGCTGCTGCAACGTGTCGATGCGCTCCTTCATCATCCGGACGATGCGCTCGTCGGCACACAGTTCCTCGCGGGTCTGGAAGCTGATGCCATTAGCCCGGGCATACTCCTCGAGCAGCGGATAGACGGGGATAATCAGTGCCGAGACGAACTTACGCTCGTCGGCGATGACGGCAATCTGGTCGATATACTTGTCTACCAACAGCTTCGACTCAATCATCTGCGGAGCGATGTATTTCCCGTTCGAGGTCTTGAACAGGTCTTTGATGCGCTCGGTGAGGAACAGCTCGTCGCCCTTCAGGTAGCCGGCATCGCCTGTGCGGAAGTAGCCATCGTCGGTAAAGGCGGCCTTTGTCAGGTCCTCACGGTTGTAGTAGCCGCGCGTGATGGTGGGGCCTTTGAGCAGCACCTCGCCGTCTTCGCTGATGCGGATGCTGATACCCTCAATGGGACGACCTACCGAGCCCACGGTGAAAGGCTCGTTCAGATGGTCGCAGCTCACCGTGGCAAGGCTCTCCGTCAGGCCGTAGCCCACAATCATATTGATGCCGATGCTGTGCACAAACTCCTCCACGTGGGCACTCACAGCCGCTCCCGCCGTGGGGAAGAAATGAGCGTTCTCCAAGCCCAGCTCCTTACGGATGAGCGAGAAGATGGTGCGATTAATCATCTCGTACTCCAGATGCAGCGACAGCGGCGGACGCTTGCCACAGCTCAGATACTCAAGGTTATGCTTACGGCCCACGGCCAGCGCGTGGCGGAACACCTTACGCTGGAGGGCACTCGACTTCTCTATCTTCTCCTGCACACCCATATACACCTTCTCCCAGAAGCGCGGCACGCTCGACATACACGTGGGGTGCGTCTCGCGCATCGACTGCTGCACCTCCTGCGGATGCGTGTTCACAATCATCGTCGCGCCGCAGGCCATCGCCAGAATAGCCCATCCGCGCTCGAAGATGTGGGTATAGGGCAGGAAGTTCATCACGCGGTCGTGCTCCGTCACGGGCACGCACTTCGAGTTGGCCTCAAAAGCCGCGTGGAACTGGCCGTGCGTCAGGATGACGCCTTTCGAGTCGCCCGTCGTACCGCTGGTGTAGAGTATGTTGGCAATCTCGTCCATCGACGCCTCGCGCTGCAGGGTCTCCACCTCCGTCTGGCGCGGCAGTCCCTCGCCCAACTTCAGGAAATCGTCAAAATAGAGGGCGTTGGGGTCGTGCGTGGAGATACGCACCAGCCGGTCGAACACGATGATGCGCTCCAGCGTGGGGCACAGCGAGAAGACGCGGCGCGCCTTATCATACTGGTCCTGCTCGCCTACGAAGAGAAAACGCACCCGCGCATCATTGACCATAAACTGTATCTGTTGTTCCGAGCTCGTAGCATAGAAGGGAATGGTCACGGCTCGAATGCCCCACGCACCGAAGTCAGTGCACAGATACTGCACCGAGTTCTGCGAGAAGATGCCCACGTTCTCCTGAACGTGCACGCCCAGATTGAGCAGTGCATTGGACACCTGCTTCACCATAGCCGACATCTGGTTCCACGACATCGACTTCCATTCCTTCGCTCCGAAATCTTGATATACCAGTGCCTCACGGTCGCCGTAATTCTTGGCTTGGTCGTGCACGAGCACCGACAGATGGCTGTTTGTCAACATAAGTCCGTTTGTATGATTCTTCAATGCAAAGGTAACGCAATTTACCGAGATAACAAAATTATTCCGCTGATATTTGCTATCAACACGACATCATTCCCCAGTTAGTTTCGGTGTCTCCGGCTCCCGCGTGGACACGTTGATGGTACGCCCCTCGATATAGGCCTTCGCTTTGTCCTCTCTTAGCAATGGAATGCGCGGCAGGAATTGCGAAAGATTCTGGTGGACTGGGTGAAAAAAGGAGGGCGGGCTTGGGCAATCAGCTTTCTTTTCGTACCTTTGTAGCCAGTTATGAACTACAACGATTACAGAGACGAGGCGGTGGAGCTGCTGAAGCAACTTATCAGCACACCCAGCATCAGCCGCGACGAAGAGGCGGCAGCGACTGTTTTTGCCCATTTCATCGAGGAAAAGGGGCTGAAATATGAGCGCATCAAGAACAATATCATCGTCAGCGGGAGAGCGGACAGCACCAAGCCGACGCTGCTGCTGAATGCGCATATCGACACGGTGAAGCCTGTCAGCTCGTACACACGCGACCCTTACACGCCGCAGGTGGAGGACGGACGGCTCTACGGACTGGGTAGCAATGACTGCGGCGGCGGACTGGTGAGTCTGTTGCAGGCATTCCGCATACTGAGCAAGAAGGACACACCTTATAATATAATATATGTGGCCTCGGCCGAGGAGGAGGTGTCGGGGCGCGACGGCATCGAGCTGGTGCTGCCACGGCTGCCCCACATCGACGTGGCCATCGTGGGCGAACCGACGGGGATGCAGCCGGCCACGGCGGAGAAAGGATTGATGGTGGTGGATGCAACGGCACACGGCCGCAGCGGGCACGCGGCGCGCAACGAGGGGCTGAACGCCATCTACGAGGCGATGGACGACATTGCGTGGTTGCGCAGCTATCGGTTTGAGCGCGAGAGCGAGCTATTAGGAGCGGTGAAGACAACGGTGACCGTCATCAATGCCGGGACGCAGCACAACGTGATACCCGACGAGTGCCGCTTCACCATTGACATCCGCACGAATGAGTGCTACACGAACGAGGAGGTGTTTAGCATCCTCGATGCTCAGATGAAGAGCGAGCTACGGGCGCGCTCGTTCCGCCTGTCATCGTCGCACATCGACGCCAACCACCCGCTGGTGCAGCGTTGTCGGGCTATGGGGATGCAGCCGTTCGGTTCACCTACACTGAGCGACCAAGCGCTGATGCCATTCCCCTCGCTGAAACTGGGTCCCGGGCAGTCGGCTCGCAGCCATTCGGCCGACGAATACATCGAGATAGACGAGATAGGACAGGCTATCAGCACGTACGTAAAACTAATTTCAATTGAGAATTGAGAATTGACAATTGAGAATTGGGAATTGGGGGAATTAGGAATTGAAAATTGAGAATTGAGAATTTGCTATCGCCAAAGTTGGGAGAGCGGCAGCAAATTCTCAATTCCCAATTCTCAATTCTCAATTAAAAGATTCTCAATTAAAAGATTATCTTCCCAACCACGATTCGGGGTTGAGCTTGGCGGTCTCCTTACGCAGCTGGAACTGAAGGATATCCTCGGGACCGACACGGCCGATGGCCTGACCGAGCTTCACTTTCTGACCACGGTGCACACTGACTGAAGCCAGATTGCAATAGACGGAGATATAGCTGCCGTGGCGCACCATCACCCCCATCGTACCACCGAAGCTGAACACACGGCTCACCTCACCGTCGAAGATAGAGCGCACCTGCGCCCCCGACTGTCCCTTAATGTTGATTCCCTTATTATCGAGCGTGACATTGGTCAGGCCCTCCACATTGTACTGACCGAAGTGACTGACAATGCGATAGCTGCCGATGATGGGCATCGGAAGACGGCCACGATTGCTCTCGAAGTTACCACTGATGCGCAGGTCCTCCGTATTGACGGCCACATTGTCGGCCTCACTGGCCCGACGGGCACTGGCCACCTCCTGTGCGTGCTGGCGGGCATCGCTGGCCGCCTGCTGCTCCACCTGACGCCGAGCCTGCTCGGCCTGACGGGCCTCTGCTTCGGCAGCGGCCCGTTGTTGTGAGGTCTTGGCTGAAGCGGCAGCAGCACGGGCCCGTTGCTCACGCGCCTTCGCATCGGCAATACGCTGTGCGCTGGCACGGGCCGCAGCCTCTGCTTCCGCCCGACGGCGGGCCAGCTCAGCCTTACGACGCTTGGCCTCGGCAGCTTGCGCCCTTCGACGCGCCTCAGCAGCAGCACGCGCTTTGGCGGCGGCCACCTCTTCGGCAATCATCCGGTCTATCTGTGCATTCAGTGCAGCGTCCTTCTGCTTCTGCTGGGCAATGATGCCCTGAATGGTGCGCTGCTCGCGCTGCAATGTAGTGACCACGTTCTGCTGCTCCACCTGCTTGCCTTCCAAGCTGCGACGCTCGCGCTCACCCTGCGCCAGCAGGCGGTCTTTCTCCTGCTTGGCGGCCAGCAGCTCGGTGTGCTTGGCCTTCACCAGTGCCACCTTTCCCTTCACTTCCTCGCCCTGTGCCCGCTGATAGGAGGCATACTCGCGCATAAAACGGAGGCGGCGATACATCTGTGAGAAGTTCTTCGCACTGAAGATGAAGAACAGCTGGTTGTGGAGCGAGCGATTACGGTGCATATAGCGCATCGACTTGACATACTTCTGCTTGCGGTCGGCCAGCTCTTGGTTGAGCACGGCCAGCTGACTGTTGAGCATCTCTATCTCTACGTCGAGCGACGAGATGTCGCGACGGATGGTGTCGATGACGCGACGCTTGCCCTCAATCTCGGTATTGAGCATCATCAGGCTCTGCAGACGCTGCCGCACGTCGCGCTCATTGGTGCGCAGACGACGCTCCTGCTCCTGAATCTTACGCTGCAACACGGCACGCTGGTTCTGCAGTCCCTTCACGGTCACAGGCTGCTGGGCTGCGCCCTTTCCTTTGGCCGCAGGCTTCTTGGGCTGCTGCGCCGCGGGTTTCTTGCCTTTGCTCTGAGCCGCCACAGGCTTCTTAGCCTGCGGCTTGGCAGCAGGCTGCGCCTTCGCTTTCGGCTTGGCAGCGTTTTTCTGCTGCGCATAGGGTGCCAGCGCAAAGGATGCGACGAACAGGAACAGTAGACCGAATCGTTTCATCAGCTATCAGAGCGACATAAAACGGCGCAGAATCTCGTCGACCGTTACCTCGCGATACTTGTTTGACACTTGGGTGCGCGTTTCCCAGTCGCTCTCAGCACCCATATAGTTCAGTACCATTCCCAGCTTCACCTCTTTCTCGGGAGCCGTGAAGGTGATGCCGTGGCGCATCGGGAAGAGCTGCTTGCCGTTGCGCTTGAAGTCTTCGTAGTCCCAGTTGAGCTGGGTAGTGCCGTGGAGCTTGTCCTTATAGACGATGTTGGCCATCCTGATCTGTGCAGCGTTCTTGGTGGCCAGCCACTTGTAGTTCATCTTTCCGTTCTCGTAGGAGATGACGACATCGTCCTCACCCAGCGTAGCCTGATAGTCGCCCAGTGCCTCTTCGGTCATTCTGGCGCGTCCGGGCTGGAACAGCTCGTTCCAGAAGAGCGCCTGCAGCGTGTAGAAGTTGATGCCGCTGTTGCGCAGGAAGTCGAGCTGGCCATAGGTGGCTTTCAGGTACTGCTTGTTGATGCGGTCCATAATGAGCACGTAGTCCTTCGTGAACTCCAGCCGACCGGCTTCCACAAATCCGAATGCCATCAGCTGCAGGCGGATGACGTCGTCGCGCTTCATCCGCAGATTGCCCGTCAGCGTCAGCTGCTGGTTGCCCACCTCGACCGAGAACTTCACCTTCGACGTAATGAACTTAGCCGTCTGCACGTTGTTGTTCACCTGCTGCAGGAAGTCCTGCTGCTGAACGGCATCGGCAGCCACGGGTCTGGGCTCTTCAACTACTTTTTTCTTTGAAAAACACGATCCCATAACAAACGGGATTGCCAATACGGCAACTTTCAAATAGCGTGACAGTTTCATTCTTTTATGTATTTTTTGAGTTTAATCTTACGGATGAGGATGCGGCGCCGCTCGCCTTTCACCTCCGACCCCTCCGACGACTTGGCCAGTGCCTGCTGCCAGTAGGCCACTGCCTCGGCCGTCAGCCCACAGCGGCTGTAGATGTCGCCGGCGTGTTCCAGCATTACGGCACTGCTGTCGGCGTCGTTCTGCAGTGTCTGGTCAATGTATATCTTAGCCTCGGCATAGCGTTTCTGCATAAAGAGAATCCACGCATAGGTGTCGAGGTAGGTAGCATTCTTGGGCTCGGCCTTTATCGTGCGGTACGACATCTGTTCTGCCCGGTCCAGCTGCTGCCCCATCTCGCTCAGATAGTAGGCGTAGTTGTTCAGGCAGCCTACGTGGTCGGGCTTAATCTGCAGGCAGGAGTCGTAGGCCGCAAAGGCAGCTGCGTTCTGTCCTTTCTGGTGCAGCAGGTCGCCCATTATCGAATAGAAGTCGCTCACGATTTCGGGGTCGCTGTCCTCGTCGATGACCCCGATGCCGTTCTGGAAGGCTCCCAGTGCTTCGTCGAGGTTGCCCTGCTGGTAATAGGCAATGCCCTGATAGTAATAAAAGGCCATTTCATCGGGATTATACTGGCGTGCGGCCTGACAGAGGTCGACGATGCGTTGCAAGTCGCCGTCGCGCCACGCATACTCCACCAGCTGCAAGCGGGCACCGGCATAGTCGGGCTGCACCTCGATGATGCGCTCGAAGACGGTCCTTATGGTGTCGCGCGGCATCTCCTTCAGCGTCATATAGGCCGTGCAGAGCGACGCCACGTCGACGTCGAACGGCTGCTGGTCGAGTGCCAGCCGGAAGTATTGCAACACGCGGGTCGAGTCGCCTCCCTGCTGCTCGTTCTCCGCAATAATCATCCGCATCAGCTTCACCCGGTCTTCCGACGACACGTTCTTGTTCGTCAGCACGTGCAGGGCCATCGAGTCTATCCGTGCCTCGTCGCCCCGGTCTTGGTAGTAGGCCATCAGTGCCAGCTGCGCATTGCGGTTGTTGGGTTCCTGCCGCAGGATGTCCTGATACACCTCGAGTGCCTCTTGCTCCTGCCCGTTTATCAGCATCATATTGCCATAAAGGGCGCGGTAGTTCAGGTCGGCAGGGAACTGGTCGGCCAGTTGTCGCATCTCTGCCACGGCCGCCTCGGGTTCCCCGTTCTTGGCATAATAGTTGGCTTTGGCATACGAGAGGCGTTCGCTCTTGCCGTTTATCGCCTCCAAGCGTTCCAGCGTCCGGATGGCATTGGTGTAGTCGTGCTGCTGGTCAAACAGGTCGACCAGCATTCCCAGCACGTCCTCACGGCTGCGGTTGCGCTCGTACAGCGACTCCAGAGCCTCGATGGCCTCGGGCAGCTGCTGGTTGCGGATGTAGGCTTCGGCCAGCGTCTCCAGATAGGTAGAGTTGTCCGGAGCCAGCCGGGCAGCCCGGATGGAGTATTCCAGCGCGCGGTCTCTCTGCCGCAATGCCGAGTAATACTGCGCCAGATAGAAGTAGGCTTCGGGCTTCATCGAGTCTATTTCCACGCAGTGGTTCAGCAAGTCGAATGCCGCATCCTGATTACCGCTGAGCCGCTGGCAGATGGCCTCGAGGAAGAACGTGTCGTAGCGACGGTCCCTGTCGGCATCCTGCGCGCAAAGCGTGATGCTCATCATCACGGCTGCCGCCATCCATATGTATCTCAGATTCTTCACCCTGTATCCTTCCCTGCGCTATTTCACGCCCGTATGTCCGTATCCGCCTTCGCCACGCTCGGTCTCGTCGAGTGCCTCGACGACGGCAAACGTGCCCTGCTCGTGGCGTGCTATCACCATCTGCGCAATGCGCTCGCCGTCGTTGACGACGAAATCCTCCTGCGAGAGATTGATGAGCAGCACCATTATCTCGCCCCGATAGTCGGCATCGACGGTGCCCGGCGAGTTCAGCACGGTGATTCCTTTCTTCAGTGCCAATCCGCTGCGCGGACGGATTTGCGCCTCATAGCCCTCGGGCAAGGCGATGTGCAGTCCTGTGCCTATCAGTCGGCGCTCCATCGGATGCAGCGTCACGGGCGCATCGATATTGGCACGCAAGTCCATCCCGGCACTCTGCTGCGTGGCATAGGCCGGAAGCGGCTGATGGCCGCGGTTGACGACGTTGATTTTAATCATATCCGTTCTGTTCGTTTTACGCTTCTATTTAATAATGTGCAAAAATAGTGATTTCTCCGCAAATAGCCATCATTTTCGGCTGAAAATGTCGTATTTTATATAAAAAAGCAGTAATTTTGCAGCATTATGATGGATTGGAGCAAACTCATTTCAAACAAACGGCTCGGACAGGAGTCGCGCCATACGGAGCGTCACGACGACCGCACGGAGTTCAAGCGCGACTACGACCGGCTGATCTTCTCAGCACCGTTTCGCCGCCTGCAGAACAAGACGCAGGTGTTCCCGCTGCCGGGCAGCGTCTTCGTGCACAACCGCCTGACCCACTCGCTCGAGGTGGCCAGCGTGGGAATGTCGCTGGGCAACGACGTGGCGCAGCGGCTCATCGACAGCCGGCATCCCGAACTGAGGGGAACGATGTTCGAGCAAATCGGGCAGATTGTATCAACGGCGTGCCTCGCCCACGACCTCGGCAACCCGCCGTTCGGCCACAGCGGCGAGAAGGCCATCCAGACGTTCTTCACCGAGGGGGCCGGCAGCGCGCTGAAAGAGCAGCTGGACTGGCGGTTCTGGTCGGACATCACGCGCTTCGACGGCAATGCCAATGCCTTCAGGCTGCTGACCCACCAGTTTAAGGGTCGCCGCCCGGGCGGGTTCGTGATGACTTACGCCACGCTGGCCAGCATCGTGAAATACCCCTTCCCTTCCTTCTACGCCAGCAAGAACAAGTTCGGCTTCTTCTTCTCTGAGCAGGCGAGCTATGAGCGCATTGCCAACGAGCTGGGCATCCCCCAGCGCCCGCTGGCCAACGGCCACGAGCGATGGGCGCGCCACCCGCTGGTCTACTTGGTAGAGGCGGCCGACGATATCTGCTACGAGATTATGGACTTGGAGGATGCCTTCAAGCTGAAAATATTCGCATACGAGGAGGTGGAGCGGATGATGCTGGCTTTCTTCGACGACGAGAACCAGCAGAAAATCCGCCGCCGCATTGCCGAGGAGCAGCTGGAGGACCCGAACGAGAAGGTGGTCTACCTGCGTGCCTGTGTCATCGGAAAGCTGGAGAACGAGTGCGTGGCAACGTTTGTCGAGAACGAAGAACAGATTCTGAGCGGCACGTTTGAGGGCAGCCTCATCGACCACATCGCCGAGACGCCGCGCAAGGCCTACCAAGACTGCGCCCGCCAATCGGTGCAGCGCATCTACCGCAGCAAGCCCGTGCTCGACGTGGAGCTGTCGGGTTACAAGATTATGGCCACGCTGATGGAGCAGATGACCGAAGCCGTGATGCACCCCGAACGCTACTACTCACAGCAGCTCATCGGCCGTGTCAGCAGCCAGTACGACATCGACGCACCCGACTTGGAGACGCGCCTGATGGCTGTCATCGACTACATCTCGGGTATGACCGACGTCTATGCGCTCGACGTCTATCAGAAAATCAATGGTATCTCGCTGCCCATCGTATAGCGGCACCTGCCACCAACGCAGCACAGCAGGGGCAAAAGCCCCACATTGCGGGCAAAAAGACCGATGAAATGGGAGAAAATCAGCGCTCCTTATAGATGACGCGATGCGCCCCGCTGGTAATTTTCAGTGCCTCGGGATGCTCGCGGATATAAGAGTCGATATGGCGCACGCGCTTCTGCTCCAGTATCTCGTCGACAGCAATCAGGATGCCCGTCTCTTCCACTTCGCCGAAACCGTCGTTGATGGCCGTACCGAAGAGGCGCATCGTGGGCGAGAGTCCCATATAGGCATTGACCAGCGGCGGGATGTTATAGCCCAGCCGACGAATCTCACGGTTCAGAATCTTATAGTCATCCTTAAAAGAATCCTCACAGAACAGACGAGCCAATTCGGCCTCGTCTGTTTCTATTTTCAGCGGTTTCATCGGGATTATCAGGTTGTCTTTATCGTCGAAGTGCTTCTTGAGGAAGTAGAGAATCATATCGCGTCCCTTACGGATGTAAGAGGGATACATCGTCATCTTGCCGAAGAAATACTTCACATTAGGCTTGATGACCGTCAGTGCGCCCAGCCCGTCCCATAGGTTGTCCAGCGCAAAGAGGCTCTTGGCACCCATCCGCGAGCTCTGATAGGGCAGCGAGACAAACGAGCGTCCCAGCTCAATGGTCTGCGGGGCATAGTCGCGCAGGAACCGTTCGGAGAAATGGAACATATGACTGGTGGCCAAGCGCGGCTGCCCGTTGTCGTCCATCTCCCACTCCGAACCCAGCAGATAGCGATAGCCGCCGATGATCTCTTCCTCTTCGGGATTCCACACATTCAGCTGTTTGTAGCAGTTCTCGCCCGTATCGATCTCGTCGATATCCATCTCCTTACCCGTGCCGCCGCCAGCCTCACGGAAGGCCACCTCGCGCAGTCGGCCGATCTCGCGCATCACGTTGGGTGCATTATGAGCCGTCACGATGTATATCTCGTTATGGCTCTTGTTGGTCATTCGCAACTGCCGCTCGGGAGTGAGTTCACGCTTGAGCAGGGCTTTGTCGACGGGAGGGATGATTGGTTGTTCCATTTGCTTCGGTTTGAATAAGGAGAGTTATAGGGCATACACTTGATTCTGCACAAATTGTGCCCATTCCATCGGTGTTTTCGACTTATCGAAGGTCTGCCACGGAATAGGTTTGCCAATCTTCACATCGAAGCTCTTGCCCACGTTTTTGTACATTTCATCGACGAGGAAGAGCATTGCCAGATTGAAGTTCAGGCACTTGTCCGAGAAGTTGGCCAGCCGATAGAAGAAATCGGAGTTCTGACCGCCGAAATGGATGGGGATGACGTCGCGCTGATAGTCCACGCTCTTGGTGATGAACGTCTTGGACCACGGGATGTCGCGGACGACTCCGCCGTGGCGGCGCGAGCAGATACCGGCGGGAAACATCAGCATCTGGTTGTCGCTCTCGAAGCCCGCCTTCACCATTGCCGGGAACGAACGTCCCTGCCTGCCCGTCTTGTTGATGGGGATGCAGAGCGGTGCCAGCCCGGGCAGATTCATCAGCAGGTCGTTGACCAGATAGCGAAAGCGACCGCCGAAATGGCGACCGATGACAGCCCCCAGTGCCACGCCGTCGACCCCGCCCAGCGGATGATTGGAGACGATGGTGTAGAGCCGGCCGTCGTCGGGTGCCGGCAGGTGTTCCCGCCCGCTGACACGGAGCGTCATCTTCAGATAGTCGACGCAGGCTTCGAGCCATTCCACGCCCGTCTTGTCGCGCGACTCCCAAAGGAATGCATTGACATCGTCCTGATGGGCAACGCGTTTGAGCCACGACACGGCAAAGCCGGGCACGAACTTGGCTTTCGCGCCCATCTTGCTGTTCAGAATATTTTCGATGTCGATAGTTTTCTCCGTAATTTGGTTCATAACTCGCAAGCGCTTCCACTAACAAGTTGCAAAAATAACGATTTTGTTCGAAATATTCTACGATTTTACTTAAAAAATGTTCAAAAAGTGTATTTCTGTACTTCTTACACCGACCGCGGAGCGTTTCTCCGGAGACCGGGGAGCCTTTCTCCGAAGCCCGCGGAGCGATGCTACGGAGGCCGCGGAGCGACGCTCCCGAGGCTGCGGAACATTGCGGGCAAAGGCTGGGGCCGAAGCCATAGCAGCCAAAACGTCCCGAGAAACGGCCAAAACGACGGAATTGCCGAGGAGGCCGAAGCCCCCGAAAAGGCCGACAGCGCGGAGAGCAGCCAGCACGCCAATGAGCCCGGATGCCACCCCCATCGCCCGCAGATGCCCCACTCTTCACACGAAATCGCCCCACTCTTCACCCGGAAATACCCCATTTTCTACGCCAAAACGCCCCACTTTTCATACAAAAGTACAACCCACTGAATTTCAGGACGTTAAGATTCGAGTTTAAAGAAAAATAAAAATATTTCTTAAAATTTGTGGAGAAAGGTGGAGAATTGTGGGGAAAAATGATTATCTTTGCAACCGAAGTCTTTATTAATAAAGAGGAACGTATGCGTTTTATCGGTAATATAGAAGCCAAAATCGACACAAAGGGCCGCGCCTTTCTGCCAGCCACCTTCCGACGGGTGTTGCAGGCAGGCGGCGAGGAACGTCTGGTGATGCGCAAAGACATCCACCAGCCGTGCCTCGTGCTCTACCCCGAGTCGGTATGGAACGCGCAGCTCGACGTGCTGCGGGCACGGCTCAACCGATGGAACCGACAGCACCAACAGCTGTTCCGCCAGTTCGTAAGCGAAGTGGAGCTCCTGACCCTCGATGCCAACGGCCGCTTTCTCATTCCCAAGCGTTACCAGCGTATGGCGTCAATCGAGCAAGACATCAAGTTCGTAGGGCTGGACGACACCATCGAGATATGGAGTGCCGCCGAGGCCGAGAAAGCCCAGATGCAGGCAGAGGAGTTCGGCGTGGCATTAGAAGAGTTGATGGGCGAATAAAGAAAATGGAGACGTATCACATACCCGTATTGCTGAACGAGAGTATCGACGGACTAAACATCCGGCCCGATGGCATCTACGTCGACGTGACATTCGGGGGCGGCGGGCACAGCCGCGAGATACTGCGCCGACTGGGACCGACCGGTCACCTCTATGGTTTCGACCAAGATGCCGATGCCGAGAGGAACATCGTAGACGACAGCCGGTTTACCTTTGTCAGGAGCAACTTCAGGTATCTGACCAACTGGATGCGCTACTACGGCATCGACCGCATCGACGGTCTGCTGGCCGACTTGGGCGTATCGTCCCACCACTTCGACGATGCCGAGCGCGGATTCTCGTTCCGCTTCGACGCACCGCTGGATATGCGGATGAACAAACGGGCGGGAACGACGGCGGCTGACCTGCTGAACGAGTGCGACGAGGCACGGCTGGCCGACATCTTCTACCTCTACGGCGAGATGAAGAGCGCACGCCGACTGGCAGCCGCCATCGTGAAAGAGCGCGCCCGGCAGCGCATCGGCACCACAGGCCAGCTGGCCGCCATTGCCGAGCAGACGCTGGGGCCGCGGGGACGTAAGGAGATGGCACAGCTGTTTCAGGCCCTGCGCATCGAGGTTAACCACGAGATGGATGCCCTGCGCGACCTGCTGCGGGGTGCCACGGAACTGCTGGCCGAGGGTGGCCGGCTGAGCGTCATCACCTACCACTCGCTCGAGGACCGCATCGTGAAGAACGTGATGAAGGCCGGCAACCCGGAGGGAAAGGTGGAGCAAGACTTCTTCGGCCGCATCGCGGCACCCCTCAGGCCGGTGAACGGAAAGGTGGTCACGCCTACGGCCGAGGAGCAACAGCGCAACCCGCGCAGCCGCAGTGCCAAGCTGCGTATGGCCGAGAAGCAGTAACAGGAACCACACAAGCAGCAAAGAGAGCAACAATATATGGCAGAAAAGAAAGACAGAGACGAAGAGCAGCTGAAAGCCAAGCAGGAGGCGCAGACCGCCGCCAGCGACGAGGCTCCGCTGAAAGCGACGCTGAAGAAAATCAAGGAAAGCGTGCGCGAGGACGACCCCAAGCCCTCGGGCTCCGTCAACCTGCGTACCATTCTGGGCGGCGACATCCTCAATGCCAGTCTGGTGCGCTCGCACATCTGGCTGTTCGTGCTCATCGTGGGCATCACCATTGTCTACGTGGCTTTCCGCTACCAATGCCAACAGGACATCCTCACCATCGACCAGTTGAAGACCCAGCTGAAAGATGCCAAGTATCGCGCACTGTCAAGCTCGTCGACGCTGACCGAGCGTTGCCGCGAGAGCCACGTGCTCGACATATTGAAGAACAATAAGGACTCGCTGCTCCACATCGCCGACCAGCCACCTTATATAATAATGGTACCGAAATGAGCAAGTTTGACAACGACAAAGTAATGCCGCGCTATTTCCTGATAGCTGTCGTGCTGACCATCATCGGCATCGCCGTCTTGGGCAGGGCGCTCTATATTATGATTGCGCAGAAGGACTACTGGGAGGTGGTGGCCGACAAGCTGAAGGTGGTCAACAGGCCCGACGAGGCAACCCGAGGCAACATCTTGAGCTGCGACGGGCAACTGATGGCTACCTCGATTCCCGAATACAAGATATTTATGGACTACCGCGCCACGGAGGAAGACACGGCGTGGTGCCACAAGCGCGACACCCTGTGGAACGAGAAGCTGGACAGCCTGTGCGACGGGCTGCACGACATATTCCCCTCGATGACGGCCGCCGAGTTCAAAGCGCGGCTGCAAGAGGGCAAGCGGCTGCAGAAGCGCCACTGGCCGGTGTACAAGCAGCGACTGGACTACAACACCTTCTGTCGCGTCAAGCAGCTGCCCTTCTTCAACTTGGGCCGCCGCAGCGGATTCCACTACGACGAGGAGAAGAACGCCCGCCGGCGCCCGTTCCGCTCGCTGGCCCAGCGCACCGTGGGCGATATGTATGGCGGCATTGACTCGGCACGCTGCGGACTGGAGCTCTTCTACGACTCCATCCTGCGCGGCACGCCGGGCATCAAGAACCGCATTAAGGTGCTCAACCGATACACCGACATCCCCGTGCAGCTGCCTATCGACGGCTGCGACATCATCACGACCATCGACGTGAATATGCAGGACATCGCCGAACGGGCCGTCATAGACCAGATGAAGGTACAGAACTGCGACCTCGGCGTGGCCATCCTGATGGAGGTGGAGACGGGCGACGTGAAAGCCATCGTCAATATGACACGCCTGCACGACAAACAGGGCAACCCCTACTATGCCGAAATCAAGAACAATGCCATTGCCGACCTGCGCGAACCGGGCTCCGTGTTCAAGACGGCCTCGATGATGGTGGCACTGGAGGACGGCGTGGTAGACACCAACTACGTGCAGGAGGCCTGCGGTGGCACCTACAAAATGCACGGACGGGATATGAGAGACCACAACTGGCGCAACGGCGGATACGGACGGCAGACATTCTCCGAAATCGTGGAGCACAGCTCGAACATCGGTGTCAGCCGCATCATTGACAGCCACTACGGACACCGACCTGAGAAATTCGTCAAAGGCATCTACCGCACCGGACTGGCCGACGACCTGCACCTGCCGCTTTACGGCTATGCCAAGCCGCGCATCCGTATGCCCAAGAAGAACAGCCGCAACCAATACACCAACTGGAGCAAGACGGCACTGCCGTGGATGAGCATCGGCTACGAGACGCAGATACCGCCCATCTCGACCGTCACGTTCTACAACGCCATTGCCAACGGCGGCAAGATGATGCGCCCGCGCTTCATCAAGAGCATCGTCAAGAACGGCGAGGTCATCGAGGAGTTTGAGCCCGTGGTGCAACGCGAACAGATATGCAGCCCCAAGACGCTGAAGAAGATGCAGACAATACTGGAGCGCGTGGTCACCCGCGGCACTGGCAAGAAAGCAGGCTCGCGCACCTTCAGGACCGCCGGCAAGACGGGCACGGCCCAGATAGCAGAAGGCGGCGGATACAAGACGGGCACGGTGAAATACTGGCTGTCGTTTGCCGGCTACTTCCCGGCTGACGCCCCGCGCTACAGCTGCATCGTATGCCTCAAGAAAGCGGGCATACCCGCATCGGGCGGATTCAGCGCCGAGGTGTTCCACCACATCTCCGAGGGCGTGATGGCCCGCTACCTGAAGCGCGACGTCAAGAGTGCACGCGACACGACCTCGATCCTGATTCCCGACGTGAAGAATGGCAACGTGCTGGCAGCCGACTACGTGCTGGGACAGCTGGACATCAAGACCTCCAACGGCTGGGACGGCTCGTATGCCAGCGGCAATCCCATCTGGGGAACGGCCACCCGCCAGCAGAAAGAGGTGGCACTGGGACGCACGAAGACGGCCGACAACATCACACCCGACGTGACGGGAATGGGTGCACGCGATGCCGTCTACCTGCTGGAGAGCCGCGGCCTGCGCGTCAGAATGAACGGACGCGGGCGCGTGGTCAAGCAGAGCTATCCGGCCGGACGCGCCATAGCGAGGGGCAGCGAGTGCGTGCTGACAATGAACTGAGACAACCTATCAATCTGTATATATAATATAATAAGGTATATGAAACTAAGTGAGCTACTCAAGAACATCAAGCCGCTGAACATCATCGGCAATGCCGATGCAGACATCACGGGGGTGAACATTGACTCGCGCAAGATAGAAGCGGGCCATCTATTTGCGGCCATCAAAGGCACTCAGACCGACGGGCACCGCTTCATCCCGAAGGCGCTGGAGCTGGGGGCTGTCGCCATTCTGTGCGAAGACATCCCGGCAGAGCGGGCCGACGGCATCACCTACGTTCAGGTGGAGTCTACCGAAGAGGCCATCGGGCCGGTGGCCACGCTGTTCTACGGCGACCCCTCGAGCCGACTGAAGCTGGTGGGCGTAACGGGAACCAACGGCAAGACGACCATCGCCACCTTATTATATAATATGTTCCGTAAGTTCGGCCACCGCTGCGGACTGCTCTCGACCGTATGCAACTACATCGAGGACGAGGCCATCCCGGCCGACCATACCACGCCCGACCCCATTGAGCTGAACCGGCTGCTGCACCAGATGGTGGAGGCCGGCTGCGAATACGCCTTTATGGAGTGCTCCAGCCACGCCATCGCCCAGCACCGCATTGGCGGACTGAAGTTTGCCGGCGGGCTGTTTACCAACCTGACACGCGACCATCTGGACTACCATAAGACGGTGGAGAACTACCGTAACGCCAAGAAAGCCTTCTTCGACCAGCTGCCTAAGACGGCTTTCGCTATCACGAATGCTGACGACAAGAACGGCAGCTTTATGGTGCAGAACACCAAAGCCACCGTCAAGACCTACTCTACCCGCACGCTGGCCGACTTCCGCGCACGCATCGTGGAGTGCCACTTCGAGGGAATGTATCTTGAAATCAACGGCCGCGAGGTGGGTGTGCAGTTTATCGGCAAGTTCAACGTGAGCAACCTCTTGGCCGTCTATGGAGCCGCCACGATGCTGGGCAAGCAGCCCGAAGACATCCTCGTGGTGCTGAGCACGCTGAAAAGTGTCAGCGGCCGACTGGAGCCCATCCGCTCGCCCGAGGGCTATACGGCCGTAGTAGACTATGCCCACACACCCGACGCGCTGGAGAACGTGCTGCGCGCCATCAACGAGGTGCTGGAGGGCAAAGGCGGTAAGGTCATCACCGTATGCGGCGCAGGCGGCAACCGCGACAAAGGCAAGCGTCCCCTGATGGCACAGGAAGCCGTGAAACAGAGCGACCGGGTCATCATCACGAGCGACAACCCCCGCTTCGAGGAGCCGCAGGACATCATCAACGATATGCTGGCCGGGCTGGACCAGAAGCAGATGAAGAAGGTGGTCAGCATCGTCGACCGCCGCGAGGCCATCCGCACGGCCTGTATGATGGCCGAGAAAGGCGACGTCATCCTCATTGCCGGAAAGGGACACGAGGACTATCAGGAAATCAAGGGCGTGAAACATCACTTCGACGACCGCGAGGTGGTGAGGGAGATTTTTGGGAGTTAACGGAGTTAAGGGAGTTAAAGGAGTTAAAGACATTAGTTTATGCTGTACTATCTGTTTCGTTTCTTAGACGAATTCGGCATTCCCGGTTCGCATCTGTGGGCATACATCTCGTTCCGCTCACTGCTAGCATTGATTCTGTCGCTGATTATCTCGGCGTGGTTCGGCGAGAAGTTCATCAAGTGGATGAAGCGCCGCAACATTTCCGAGACTGCCCGCGATGCCAGCATCGACCCCTTCGGCGTAGAGAAGAAAGGCGTACCCACGATGGGCGGCATCATCATCATCGTCAGCATCCTCGTGCCCGTGCTGCTGCTGGGACGTATGCGCAACATCTATCTCATCCTGATGATTATCACCACGGTATGGCTGGGATTCCTCGGATTTCTGGACGACTACATCAAGATATTCAAGAAGAACAAAGAAGGACTGAAGGGTAAGTATAAGATTGTGGGGCAGGTAAGCATCGGCCTCATCGTGGGACTTGTGCTCTATCTGAGCCCCGACGCCGTGGTGCGCGAGAACATCACCGTGGAACAGCAGAACCAAGAGGTGGTGGTGAAGCATAAGAGCACGGCCGTGAAGTCGCTGAAGACCACCATCCCTTTCATCAAGAACCACAACCTCGACTACTCCAGACTGATGTCGTTCTGTGGCAAGTACCGCGTCGCAGCAGGATGGATTGTCTTTGTCGTGATGACCATCATCGTGGTAACTGCCGTGAGCAACGGCGCCAACCTGAACGACGGGATGGACGGGATGTGCGCCGGCAACTCGGCCATCATCGGCGTGGTGCTTGGCATTCTGGCCTACGTGTCCAGCCACATCGGCTATGCCGCCTACTTCGACATAATGTACATTCCCGACGCGCAAGAGCTGGTCGTCTTCATCTGTGCCTTCGTGGGTGCAATGATTGGATTCCTCTGGTACAACGCCTACCCCGCCCAAGTGTTTATGGGCGATACCGGCTCGCTGACCATCGGCGGCATCATCGGCGTCTGCGCAGTCATCATCCATAAGGAGCTGATGCTGCCCATCCTGTGCGGCATCTTCTTCGTAGAGAGCCTGAGCGTCATCATACAGACCCAGTGGTTCAAGATTCAGAAGAAGAAGGGACGCCGCATCCGCGTGTTCCGCGCCACGCCGATACACGACACCTTCCGGCGACTGGACTCGCAGCTCGACGCCACAAGCACCTATATCCTGCGCGGCTGGCCACGCAGGCCGTTCCACGAGTCGAAAATCACCATCCGCTTCTGGATTACCACCATCATATTAGCCGCATTAACGATTATAACACTGAAGATAAGATGAGCAAGATAGCCATATTAGGAGCCGGAGAGAGCGGGGCGGGAGCCGCCGTACTGGCCAAGAAGCAGGGATTCGACGTATTCGTTAGCGATATGTCGAGAATCAGCGACAAATACAAGAAGCTGCTCGACGACCACCAGATAGAATGGGAAGAAGGCCGCCACAGCGAGGACCGCATACTCGATGCCGACGAGGTCATCAAGAGTCCCGGCATACCCGACACGGCGCCGATGATTGTGAAGGTGAAGGCACGCGGCATACGCATCATCAGCGAGATTGAGTTTGCCGGACGCTACACCGACTCGAAGATGATCTGCATCACGGGCTCCAACGGCAAGACCACCACCACCAGCCTCATCTACCACATCTTCCGCGAAGCAGGCTACGACGCAGGGCTGGCCGGCAACATCGGCAACTCGCTGGCGCTGCAGGTGGCAGAGGAGCCGCACGCCTACTACATCATAGAGCTCAGCTCGTTCCAGCTGGACAATATGTATGACTTCCGCGCCGACATTGCCATCCTGCTCAACATCACGCCCGACCATCTGGACCGCTACGACAACAAGATGCAGAACTACGTGGATGCCAAGATGCGCATCATCCAGAACCAGACGCCGCAGGACGCCTTCATCTACTGGAACGACGACCCCATCATCAGTCGCGAACTGAAGAAATATGACATCAAAGCCATACAGTATCCGTTCTCGGAACTGAAGGAGCGCGGCAGCATAGGCTACATCGAGGAGGGACAATACACCATCGAGAAGCCCACGCCCTTCAATATGGAGCAAGAGTCGCTCAGTCTGTCGGGCAGGCACAATGTGTACAACTCGCTGGCTGCCGGCATCGCCACCAACATTGCCGGCATCAAGAAAGACGTGATACGTCGCGCACTGAGCGAGTTCCCCGGCGTAGAGCACCGACTGGAGAAGGTGTGCACCGTGCGCGGCGTGCAATACATCAACGACTCAAAGGCCACCAACGTGGATGCCTGCTGGTATGCGCTGGAGTCGATGAAGACCAAGACCATCCTCATCATCGGCGGCAAAGACAAAGGCAACGACTACGAGCCCATCAAGCCGCTCGTTAAGGAGAAGTGCGCCGGACTGGTGTATCTCGGTGCCGACAACCAGAAACTGCACGACAACTTCGACGCGCTGGGACTGCCCGTGCGCGACACTCACTCAATGCGCGAGTGCATCGAGGCCTGCTACGAGATGGCCCAGCCGGGAATGACCGTGCTGCTCAGCCCCTGCTGCGCCTCGTTCGACCTCTTCAAGAATATGGAGGACCGCGGCGAACAATTTAAAGAACTGGCAAGAAATCTGTAAATGAACCATAAGATAGGCAACATATTCAAAGGCGACAAGGTCATCTGGATGGTGTTCTTCTTCCTGTGTATGATCAGTATTGTCGAGGTGTTCTCAGCCTCGTCCAACCTGACCTATCGCAGCCACAACTACATCGGCCCCATCCTCTACCACTCGTCTACCATCATCTTCGGGGTTGTGGTGGCCATCATCACGCTGAACATTCCCTGCCGATACTTCAAGATAATGACGCTGCCACTGCTGGCCATCAGCCTCTTCACCCTGCTGTGGGTGCTCGTAGGCGGCGAGACCATCAACGGTGCCAACCGCGTCATCAGCCTCTTCGGGCTGACTTTCCAGCCGTCAGAGATTGCCAAAGGCTCAGTGGTTCTGGCTTCAGCCCAGATACTCAGTGCCACCCAGCACGAGGACGGAGCCGACAAGAAAGCCTTCAAATGGATTATGTGGATTACGCTGGTGGCTGCCATACTCATCGGAAAAGAGAACCTGTCGACGGCTGCACTGCTGGTGCTCGTCGTTATCCTGATGATGTTCATAGGCCGCGTTCCTAAGGCACTGCTGCTCAAGCTCATCGGCATACTGGTGCTGGGGGCTGTCTTTGCCGTATCGGCCGTGATGCTGGTAGGCAACAGCAACGTCGACGAACAGGAGGCCGAGGGAGCACCGACAGAGAAAGGATGGGTGGCCAAGCAGCTGCACCGCGCCGACACGTGGAAAGGCCGCATCCTCTCGTTCTTTGAGGAGCTGCCGCCACCAGAGGACTACAACGTAGACAAGAACCAGCAAGTGGCTCACGCCAACATTGCCATCGCCTCGTCGGGAATCATCGGGAAAGGACCGGGGCAGTCGGTAGAGCGCGACTTCCTGCCGCAGGCTTTCTCCGACTTCATCTACTCCATCATCATCGAGGAGCTGGGTATTCTGGGTGCCACCGCCGTGGTGTTCCTCTATATCATCCTGCTCTATCGGACAGCGCGCATTGCCAGCCGCTGCGAGAACAACTTCCCGGCCTTCCTCGCGATGGGACTGGCCCTGCTGCTGGTGGTGCAGGCCACGTTCAATATGATGGTGGCCGTGGGTTTCGCCCCCGTCACCGGCCAGCCATTGCCGCTCGTCTCGAAGGGCGGCACGTCGACCATCATCAACTGCGCCTACATCGGTGTCATCCTCAGTGTGAGCCGCTCGGCCAAGATGAAAGGCGAGAAAGCAGTAAGGAAGAAAGCTGTCTCGGGAGGAGCCTGACGATTGAGCCAGCATAAATTTACGCGTGAATTTGCCAAATTTACGCGTGAATTTGCAGAATTTACGTGTAAATTCATTAATTTTGCAAGATACTATATATATAATAAGGTATGAGTGAAGAACTTAGAGTGATTATCAGCGGAGGCGGAACGGGCGGTCATATCTTCCCGGCAGTCTCGATAGCCAACGCCGTGAGGGCACTGCGCCCCGAGGCCAAGATCCTGTTTGTGGGTGCACTGGGGCGTATGGAGATGCAGCGTGTGCCTGCCGCAGGCTATGAAATCAAAGGACTTCCCA
>JAFUZD010000139.1 GCA_017476785.1 Prevotella sp.
GTGATGATTTTTTGCGAAAAATGAATGTGTGCCCGCACAGCTCAAAAAAACTTTAAATCATTGCAAAAAAAACTGCGCAAACGTTTGTAATATCGGCTTAATGGTGTAATTTTGTCACTCAATAAGTAATATATAACAAATATGTAAATAGAATGAAAAAGAAGTCTCTATTATTGACAGCTTGGCTGCTTGCGGCAGGAGTGAATCTGAATGCGCAAGTGGTCATCGATTTCGGTTCCCAGCAGGGACCCAAAATCAGCCCAATGCTCTATGGCATTTTCTTTGAGGACATTAACCACGCTGCCGACGGTGGCCTTTATGCTGAGCTCATCAGCAACCGTTCATTCGAAGACAGCAGCGAGCGGCCTGTGACGTGGCGTACACAGGCTGCTGCGGGTGCAGCAGTCGATGCCCGTATCGTGAGAAAGAGTCTGCTGAACGACCAACAGCATCAGGCACTGGAACTGACGATAAACGCAAAGCCCGGTAGCGAGGCGATGTTACTGAATGAGGGATTCTGGGGAATAAATGTCGTACAGGGGCGTACTTATAGCTTGTCATTCTGGGCAAAAGGGAACTACAAAGGCGATATGGCTGCGGCGTTGGTGGATGCACGGGGAAACAAGACGTATGCCCGTGTGAATGTTGATGGTAAGATAGGAAAGAATTGGACCAAGTACACAGCAACGCTCACGGCCGAGGGTAATGATGAGAAAGCCTGCTTTGCATTGATTGCCAATGGAAAGGGTACATTGACGGTGGATGTCGTTTCACTATTTCCTCCGACCTTTAAGAATCGTGCAAACGGATGTCGTCCGGATCTTGCCCAAATGCTTTATCAGATGCATCCTAAGTTTATGCGTTTCCCCGGTGGATGCTTTGTGGAAGGGCAGGAAAGTCCCGACAATGCTTTCCGCTGGGAGCGCACCATCGGCCCCATAGAGGAGCGTGAGGGACACTTGAACCGTAACTGGAATTACCGGACAAGTGATGGCTTGGGATTTCACGAGTACCTGCAGCTGGCAGAAGATTTGGAGGCCAAACCGCTATATGTCGTCAACGTGGGATTGTGGCACGGCGGACTGACGCCTGTTGATTCTCTGCAGCCGTGGATTGACGAATGCTTGAATGCACTGGAATATGCCAATGGCCCCGTGACGACAAAATATGGTGCAATGCGTGCTGCCAACGGCCATCCAGAGCCATTTAATATTGAATATCTGGAGATTGGAAACGAGAACAACCAGCCTAATCCTGAGGCTCAGAGCGACCACTACTACGACCGCTATCGCCTGTTCAAGAATGCCGTACTGGCGAAATATCCTCAAATGCATCTCATCGGTAATGTTGTGGCGTGGGGTGATGACAATCCAAAATGGGAGAGTGGGGAAGAGGTGGAACTGCTCGACGAGCACTATTACCGCTCACCCGCGTGGTTTACTGACAATTTCCACAAATACGATGCGTACAGCCGCACCGCATCGCACATCTATTGTGGCGAATATGCCGTGACCCAAGGATTTGGCCGCATCGGAAACCTGAATGCTGCTCTTGGCGAGGCCGTCTTTATGATGGGTATGGAGAATAATGG
The DNA here is from genome assembly GCA_017476785.1 of Prevotella sp. GTDB lineage: Bacteria > Bacteroidota > Bacteroidia > Bacteroidales > Bacteroidaceae > Prevotella. The sequence goes on from JAFUZD010000139.1 coordinate 1,592, forward strand.
CGATGTGGTTGATATGGCCAGCTATGCACCGATATTCGTAAATGAAAACAATGTGGCGTGGCAGCCTGATATGATTCGTTTTAATTCAGCTCGTGCGATGGGAACACCGTCGTACTACGTTCAGCAGCTCTTTGCAAATAATATAGGTACGCGCGTAATACCGGTAGTCCAAACAGATCCGTATACGCTGGACGCAGAAGATGAGGGTGTGCCATCAACTTATCAAGTCGGACTAGGCTCTTGGGCAACACAGGTGTCGTTCGACGACGTAAAGATTGTAGCTAATGACAGTGAATTCAATGACGATTGCTCTGACGCTGCTCATTTCACAGCCCAGCGCGGTGCTTGGGCGGCTAATGGTGGAATAATTCAGCAAACATCCAATGACGAATCGTGCGTGAACGTTCTCAACCGGAAGATTAATGGGCGGAAATACACTTATTCGCTTCGAGCTCGAAAGGATGCTGGTAATGAAGGTTTCCTGATTATTTTCAACTATGTGGATAAAGACAACTATTGCTGGTTTAATCTGGGTGGTTGGAATAACACACAGCACGGTTTAGAGCAAATTGTAGATGGTGGAAAAGGACAGGCCGCCACTGTGCCCGGACGGATTGAGACAGGCCGCTGGTACGATGTGAAAATTGAAGTTGACGGTGATAGCATCATTTGCTATTTGGACAATCAAGACATCTTCCATACTAAACTGAAGCGTAATACCACACCGGGAATATTCACCAGTGCATCGCTTGACGAGCCGAATGACGTGTTGATTGTTAAAGTAGTCAATACCAGCACAACAGGAACGACAGCTCAACTTAACATTAATAATGTTTCGGAAGCTTCAGTCATCAGATTGAGTTCTGCTAAAGGTACTGATGAGAATACCTTAATGACACCAACAAATATTTATCCTGTATGCTCTGAATTGTCTCCAGAGGCTGACCGCATACTGGTTGACATTCCTGCATATTCATTGAATATCATTAGGATTAAACAACAGAAATAGCCAATTGGCATCAAATTAAAAAGCCTGCCGTGTAGCTTTACATCGGCAGGCTTTGTTTTTGAAATATAATCCGCATTATGATAAGTAGAACTTCTACTTATCGTAAAAATCCGTACTATCCTAATAATCCGAACTAAATTGGATATAGTCTGATAATAAGCCAGATTGTAATCCACTTAGTTCGGATTATTTTTTGTATATTTGCTTCCGTCTAACTCTAAAACAATGAGCTTATGGA
>JAFUZD010000018.1 GCA_017476785.1 Prevotella sp.
AATAAATGAATTTATTTTGTTCTGCCCTCGTTTTTCCGTTACTTTGGAACCTATTTATAAATAGGAACAATGATTTCAGTAGTAGGATTGCGCGTTGAATTCGGTGTGAAGCCGCTGTTCAGCGATGCCAGTTTTGTAGTTAATGACCGCGACCGCATTGCGCTGGTCGGCAAAAACGGGGCGGGGAAGTCAACGCTGCTTAAGATACTGTGTGGGCAGCAACGGCCTACCTCGGGCACCGTCAGTATTCCCAATGAGACCACGGTGGGCTATCTGCCGCAGGTGATGGTGCTGCAAGATGATACCACCGTACGCGAAGAAGTGCAGAAAGCCTTTGCCAACATACGGGCAATGGCCGAACGGGTGGAGCAGCTGAACAGGCAGTTGGCCGAACGGACCGACTATGAGAGCGACTCGTATCTCTCTCTGGTGGAGCAGTTTACGCAGGAGCACGAACGCTATATGATGATGGGGGCGGAGAACTATGAGGCCGAGATAGAGCGGACACTCGTCGGACTGGGCTTCCAGCGCACTGACTTCGACCGCCCGACGAGTGAGTTTTCGGGTGGCTGGCGTATGCGTATCGAGCTGGCCAAGATTCTGTTGCAGCGCCCCGACGTGCTGCTGCTCGACGAGCCCACCAACCATCTGGACATCGAGTCAATACAATGGCTGGAGCAGTTCTTGGCCCAGAGTGCCAAAGCCGTGGTGCTGGTCAGCCACGACCGCGCCTTTATCAACAACGTAAGCAATCGGACGCTGGAAATATCGTGTGGCAAGATTGTGGACTATAAGGTGAAGTACGACGAGTATGTGGTGCTGCGCCGTGAACGCCGCGAACAACAGCTGCGGGCCTATGAGAACCAGCAGAAAGAGATAGCCGATATGCGCGCCTTCATAGAGCGCTTCCGCTATCAGGCCACGAAGGCCGTGCAGGTGCAGCAGAAAGTGAAGTAGCTGGAGAAAATAGTGCCCATCGAAGTAGACGAGGTGGACAACTCGGCACTGCACCTGAAGTTTCCTCCCTGCCTGCGCAGCGGTGACTATCCGCTTATCTGTGACGGCGTGAGGAAAGACTATGGCGCACATACCGTATTCTCGGATGTGACGTTGACCATCAAGCGTGGCGAGAAGGTGGCATTTGTAGGCAAGAACGGCGAAGGCAAGTCGACGCTGGTGAAGTGCATAATGGGCGAGATTCCCTTTGAAGGCCAGCTGAAGGTGGGGCACAACGTGCAGATAGGCTACTTTGCCCAGAATCAAGCCCAGTTGCTCGACGAGCAGCTGACCGTCTTCCAGACCATCGACAACGCGGCTAAGGGCGAGATACGTCTGCGCATCAATGATATCCTCGGCGCGTTTATGTTCGGCGGCGAGGAGTCGGACAAGAAAGTCCGTGTGCTCAGCGGTGGCGAGCGCAGCCGTCTGGCAATGATACGCCTGCTGCTCGAGCCCGTCAACCTGCTGATACTCGACGAGCCCACCAACCATCTGGATATGCCGTCGAAGGACGTGCTGAAAGAAGCCATCCGTGCTTTCGACGGCACCGCCATCATCGTCAGTCACGACCGTGAGTTCCTCGACGGGCTGGTGACTAAGGTCTATGAGTTTGGCGGCGGTCGTGTGCGCGAGCATCTGGGCGGCATCTACGACTTCCTGCAGTCAAAGAAGATTGCCGAGCTCAGTGAGCTGGGCATCACTCGGGGTACGGGGGTACGAGGCGCGAAGGGCGAGAGCAATGCCAGCCCGTCGGCCAATCCGAAGTCTCCTTCCCCCGAGCCTCACGCCTCGAAAGCCTCTTATGCCGAGCATAAGGAGCAGCAGAAGCGCATCAGGAAGGCAGAGCGCGCCGTGGAAGAGTCGGAGCGCAAGATTTCCGATATGGAACGCCGGCTGAAGGAACTGGATCAGTTGCTGATGGAACCGGCCAATGCCGCCAATATGGAGCTGGTGACGGAGTACACTACCATCAAACGCTCGCTCGACGAGGAGGTGGAACGATGGGAACGGTGCTCCGAAGAGTTGGAACAACTAACATCAAACTAAATAACAAACAAATTATGAGAATCAAAAGACTTTTATCAATGATGGCACTTGCATCAATCTCAGCCGTTGCCGTGGGGCAGACGGCTCTGCGTTCGGGCATCGACCTGTCTAATCTGGACACCTCGGTTCGTCCCGCAGACGATTTCTATGCCTATGCCTGCGGTGGATGGATGCAGAAGAATCCGCTGCCCGCAGCCTATTCGCGCTATGGCAGCTTCGACCAGCTGGCCGAAGAGAACAACCGCCGCATCAACGGCATCCTGAGCGAATTGCTGGAAAACACCTATCCTGCCGGCTCTACCGAGCAGAAACTGAGCACGCTGTACAAGCAGGCGATGGACTCCACGCGCCGCAATCGTGATGGCGTGGCTCCGGCAATGCCCATCATCCGCCGTCTGGAGGCCGCCAAGACCGTCAAGCAGCTGTTTGACATCCAGCTGGAGCTGGCCGCCTATGGCGATGCGGAGTTCATCCGCTACTATATGAGTGCCGACGAGAAAGAGGCTTCCAAGAATATCCTGAGCGTGGTGCAGGGTGGTATTATCCTCGGACAGAAAGAATACTATCTCGACAACGATCCTGCCACGACAGCCATCCGCGAGGCCTACAAGCAGCATATCGTCCGTATGTTCCAGCTCTTCGGCTTCTCCAAGTCGGTGGCTACCAAGAAGATGAAGAACGTGATGAAGCTGGAGACGGCGCTGGCACAGGTCTCGAAGTCGCGCACCGAGCTGCGTGACCCCGTGGCTAACTATAACAAGATGACGCTGGCGGAGTTCAATACCCGCTATCCGCACATCCAGCTGGAGCGCGTGATGAATGCTAAGGGCATTCGCAGCGAGTTTATTCAGGAGTTGGTGGTCGGCCAGCCCGACTTCGTGGCCGGTGCCGACAAAGTCATTGCCGCCCTCAAGCCTGCCGAGTATCGCGACTATATGGAGTGGGGACAGATAATGGATGCCGCCGGACTGCTGAGCGCCGACGTGCAGGCCGCTAATTTCAGCTTCTTCGGGAAAGTGCTCTCTGGCCGTAAGGAAGACCATCCGCTGTGGCGTCGTGCAACGACTCAGGTGCAGGGCGTGATGGGACAGGCACTGGGCAAAATCTACGTGGAGAAATATTTCCCGGCTTCGTCGAAGGAGCGAATGAAGGAGTTGGTGCACAACCTGCAGATTGCGCTCGGCGAGCGCATTGCCGCACAGGACTGGATGGACGACTCGACGAAGGTGAATGCCCTGCTGAAGCTGAACACCTTCTACGTCAAGATTGGCTATCCCGACAAGTGGATTGATATGTCGGCCCTGCAGATTGACCCCGACAAATCGTACTATGAGAATATGAAGTCGTGCAGCAAGTTCTGGAACGACTGGGACATCGACCATACCGCAGGAAAGCCCGTTGACCGCGACGACTAGTATATGACACCCCAGACAGTGAATGCATACTATAACCCTACCACGAACGAAATCTGCTTTCCTGCTGGAATACTGCAAGTTCCGTTCTTTGACCCGACGGCCGACGACGCATTTAACTACGGAGCCATCGGTGTCGTAATCGGCCACGAGATGACCCACGGATTCGACGACCAAGGCCGCCAGTATGACAAAGACGGAAATATGCACGACTGGTGGACGAGTCAGGACGGAAGCAACTTCACGGAAAGAGCAGGTCGCTATGCCGATTTCTTCTCGAATATCGACGTGCTGCCCGACCTGAAAGCCAACGGCCAACTGACGCTGGGTGAGAATCTGGCCGACCACGGTGGCCTGCAGGTGGCCTACTACGCTTTCAAGAATGCCACGAAGAACAACCCGCTGCCCACTGTGGACGGGCTGACTCCCGAGCAGCGCTTCTTCCTTGCCTATGCCGGTGTGTGGGCAGGCAACATTACAGAAGCCGAGATTCGGCAGCGCACCAAGAGCGATCCTCACTCGCTGAGTCGCTGGCGCGTGAACGGCGCACTGCCCCACATTGATATGTGGTACGATGCGTTCGGTGTGCAGCCGAGCGACAAGATGTATCTCCCGAAGGAGAAGCGTCTGTCGCTCTGGTAAGCATCCGCGTGAGATTTTTTCGCATTGCATTCCTTTCAGCTTATCATTAGGCCGTCGTAAATATAAATTTACGGCGGTTTTTTGTGTTAATTCGGTATTAATTCAGAAAACTTTTGTATCTTTGCATCTGACTAACAAAAATAACCTATGACAGACGAATATAATTCCGACATAGAAAGGACTGCGCGGCCGCAGCGAACCCTGCGCCCCGAGTTGGCAGCCGAAGAGCCGGAACAGCCCATAGATGCCCAGCCGCAGATGCAGATGCAACAGCTGCAGGCTGCCGGCGTGGAGTGTCCCTACTGCGGTGCGATGAATGAGCCCGAGGCAATGTTCTGCTCCTCTTGCGGTAAGCCCATCAGTATGACTACCTGCCCGCACTGCGGCTCGGAGATGGAGCCCGATGCCGACTTCTGTGAGGTGTGCCATCACTATGCCAAGAAAGACGTGTGCTCCTTCTGCGGTGCCCATCTGGAGGGCAATGAGGCCTACTGCCCCGAATGCGGAAGCCCGCGCGGCGGACTGGTCTGCCCCGTCTGCCATACGCTGAACGACTTTGCCTTCTGCAAGCAATGCGGGACGGCACTGACCGAGGAGGCCAAGCAGCTGCAGCGAGAGTTGCAGTTAAACCCCGATTATATCGAGCTGCTGGACGCAGCGCAGGAGTTTGCCCGGTTGGACAACAGCTTGCCTTATAACTCAGAGCGCGACATTATCCGTGAGCAGATGAACAACAAGCTGCGCGAGCGCGTGCTGACGCTGCTGGCGAAAGATCAGGGCATAGAGAATCCTGTCATCTCGAAAGTGGATTCAAAGCGGATGACCAAGCAGGAACTGGCCATCAAGAAGAGCGAGAAGATAAAGCAGCTCTCCGAGATTCTCGACCGGCTGGCCGTGCCGCAGGTTGAGTCGCCCGTCAAAGCTCGCAATTATGCGATGGCCAGCAAGCCCGTAGGAGTGAGGCTGGCTTGGGTGTGTAACTTCAAACACGCTATGCACAGCAGTCCCTGCGGATGTGCCAAGCCCCATCTGGGCGGCAAGTGGGTGATTCTGGGCAAAGGTAATAACACGGAAATTAAAGACGACAAATAAGACGCGATGGAGACGACCTTAAGAAATCCTTCTATGCAGCAGGGCGAAGTCACCAAAGCGGTGCCTGTCGCCGGCGAGACGCCGGAACGGACATTGCGCCCCAATGCCAAGCCGCAGGATGCGAAGGCAGGGCAGGGCGACTTTACCCTGAAAGGAAAAGTTTACCGCAACTTGAAGTGTCTGAGCGATAATTCGGGCGAGGCGCAGGTGTTTCTGGTCAGCAACGAAGAGCAGCAGTACGTGCTGAAGGTGTACTATCCCAACTTCACGGTGAAGAAGACGCTGCTGCGCATCATCCAGAACTTCGGATTCGAGATGGTGGTCAGAATCTACGATTTCGGCAAGACGTATGTAGATGGCAAGAACCGCGACTACGAGCTGATGGAATATCTGGAGGGCGATACGCTGAACGAGTATCATCTCGACGGCGACATCGACACTTTCAGGCGCATAGCCCTGCAGGCCGCTGCCGCACTGAGCTACTGCCACACCAACAACATCATTCATAAGGACATCAAGCCCAGCAACTACTTCTTCCGCGATGCAGAACATACGGAACTGGTGCTGGGCGACTTTGGTATTTCGAGCATCCTCGAGGGGGATGAGCGGGTGCACCGTACGACGCAGGCCCGCACGCCGGTCTATGCTGCGCCGGAGATGTACAATGACGTCATCGACGGTGTGGTAGAGATTACGCCGGCAGTGGACTACTATTCACTGGGCCTCACGCTGCTGACGCTCTGGCTCGGCGAGAATCCGCTCAGCTCGAATGAGCGCGTGATGATGCGCAAGAAGAATGAAGGGCGCATCCCGCGGGTCAACGAGCTTCCTGAACGCGTGAAGATGATTGTGCAGGGACTGACGGCCGTGAATCCACAGAGCCGCTGGACTTACGATGAGGTGGAACGCTGGTTCCTCGGTGAGAAGGTGGAGGTAGACATCTCGTCGCCCATCTTGAAGTACAAGAGCTTCATCGTTGACCCCGAGCGCAATCTCGTGGCCGACAATGTTCACGAGCTGATACCGCTGCTGATCGACAATGAGCGGCTGGCCATCAACTATCTGTACAGTGGTCGCATCAGCAACTGGCTGGAATCTTGCGGGAATACCAAGCTGAGTACGGTGGTGAAGGATATTACCGTCAACCGCTATCCTGTGGACCAGCAGGCAGGACTGATGGCTGCCGTCTACACGATGGAGCCCACGTATCCGTATAAGGACCTGCACGGCAATCTTTGCGACGACGTGCACAGTGCCGCCATCTCGGTACTGAGCTATACTAACGAGTATGCGCTGGCGTTGGCTAACCCCCACGACCGTCTGTACCTCTATCTGGAGAGCCACTCTAAGTGCAACGTTGACCGCATACGCAGCTACTTCAAGCGCGAGGACAACGAACAGCCCAACGCCCGCATTGCCATACTGCGTGCGGTCTATGAGATGGATCCCGAAATACCGTTCCTCGCTAAGTTCCCCTCTTCTTCATTGTCAGAGATTGTACGCTCGTTTGGCGTGGAAGACTGCAATGAAGATGAGTGGCTGAGCCTGAGCGACGGCAGGCTGCTCTCGTGGATGTACAGCCACGAAGACCGGATGGCTTGTGAGGCGCTGCGCATAATGACCAACGGCCAGAAGCCTACGCGGCAGCTGGGCTATAAGGTGCTCTATAACATCAATCGCGACGCCGCCTTCGACCTGCGCTCGGCTGATACGCCACTGAAAGTGGGCGAGGTGCTGTGCGAGAACCTGAAGGAATGGCAGCAACTGAGCGAAGACGAGTTCAATGCCCGCATTGCTGACTATGCCGATGCTGACGGGCGTTTCAGCTATTTTGCCCAGTTGCACGGCTGGTTCAGTCAGATAAACGAGGCTCGCCGCTGCTTTGACCTGAAGAGCGATGAGAACCGGGACCGCCTCTGTGCCTACGACCTGCGCACGGCGGCCTATCGCTTCTGCCGCATCTTGGGGGCAACGCCCGCATATCGGTTGGCCAGCGGGGTAGAGCTGTCAGACGGAACCCACATAGACCACGCCCACTACACCGAAGCGCGCAATGAGCTGCGCAACGGCGCATTGGGGCAGTGGATGGCCGTGTTCTATCACGAAGACCCGCACAAGGATTTCAGTGAGACTTACAGCTATGAGCATTCGCTGGAAAAGTGGGTGCTTGCAATGGGCGACATCGACCCGCAGCAGAAGTATTACAAACGCTATCAGAACGCAAAGGAGCAGACGGCGCGTAAGTACGACGAAGTGCGTACGGGCTATCGGGATGCTAAGGCAAAGGAATACGTATGGCGGATGACGTTCTACGGGCTGTGTGGTCTGTGGATGCTGTTGGTACTCCTATTCGGCGTCAGCGGGCGTAGTTACTTGCTGGGGCACTCGTTCTTTACCATCGGCCTGCCTCTGGGCGGTATGACGGCGGCCATCGTCGGCACGCGCGCCTATTTCCGTGGATACGGGTTTGTGTTCTCTTGCTTATGGGGATTCTTGGGCGCATTGTCGTCAGTCATTCCCATAATGACATTAAAATATGTCAACCATCATATACCCAGCCTGTTTGTGGTAGCCGTTCTGGTTCTCACGGCAGTCTATATGGCCATCTGCCATCTGACCGACTTCCGCGGCGACTCGAAGGAAGACAACCGGCTCATCAGCGAGGTGCTGGATGACGACATCAAGTCGGACCTGCTGGAACCGCTTTATTACACTTTCAAGACGAAGGCCTATCGCTTTAAGGGTTCGAAGTTTGGAATGCTTGATGATGTGCAGAATCAGATACGCTCCATCTCGGGCGAGTCGGTGTTGCACTATGTGCTGTGGAGCGTCTTGGTGGGTATATTGCTGTTGGAGTTTATCGTTTACAGTCCCAGCCTGCTGAACGTGAACAATCCCGACTTGAACGACTGGCGGCTGAAACCGCACAACGTTGTAAAACAGATACAGATTGACGTAGAATAGCAAAGTGATGCAGTGTGAGCATTGTCATAAGGAAAACCGGCAGATAGCCAAGTTCTGCAAGTGGTGTGGACAGCCGCTGGTGGCACAGAACGTGCTCGACAAGATGGTCGGGCTCGACGAAGTGAAGCAGCAGCTGAAGACCGTTGTGGATACCTATACCTATTTGCACTCGCGCAAGGACATAATGAAAGTGCGTCTGAGCGTGAACGCCATCGTCATCGGTGAGACGGGTACGGGAAAGACGGCGCTGGCAGAGGTAATCCGTGACTATTTCTACCAGCACAAGATTATCGACAAGCCCAAGCTGACGATGGTGGATGCCGTGGACTATCAGCGCTTTGTCGACAAATGGGACGACAATGTGAAGAAAGCCCGTGGCGGCATCCTGTTCTTTGACAATGTGCAGAAGCTGCTGCCCGACCGTTATTCCAATCAGGTTAATCCGCGTGACAAACTGTTTGTCGAGATGGACAAGTGGGACGAGAATCCCATTGTCATTATTGCAGGACTGCCCAAAGGACTGGACGACTTCCTGACGGCCAACCCCGCTGCCCAAAACCGTTTTAAATATACGTTCCGCCTGCCCACGCCGGGGTATGCTGAGCTGTGTGACATCTGTAAGCAAGAACTGCGTACGAAGTATGGCATCACGAGCTATTCGCCTGCGGCAGAGTTGCGGCTGCAGCGTTATTTCAAATATCAGGTAAAGACAAAAGACGACTCGTTCGGCTATGGCCACGTGGCCATCAAGACGGCCGAGGACATCTTTACATCATTCATCAGCCGCGGCACGGCAGCAGTTCAGATAGAAGAAACGGATATCCGTGGATATGTGCCCGAGGAGCGGACGCTGGATGATATCCTCGGCGACCTCGACCAGTATATTGGAATGGACGAGGTGAAGAATGCGGTGCGCGAGATAGCCTATCAGGTGAAGAACAGCGTAGACCGGGCGGAACGTGGCCTCGGCGACCAGCAGAAGTCGGGCATTCACATTGTACTGACGGGTAATCCCGGAACGGGAAAGACGACTATTGCCCGCAAACTGGGCGAGATTCTGGCCGCCATCGGCTATCTCGACAGTGGTCACGTGGTAGAGGTTGACCGCGCCAAGATGGTGAGCCCCTATCAGGGCGAGACTCCGAAAGTCGTTGACCGCTTGTGCGACAAAGCGCTCGGCGGCATCCTGTTCGTAGACGAAGCCTATACGCTGGCACCGTTGAGTCAGGGCGGCGAGCGCGACAATCAGGGCACGCAGGCACTGGAACAGCTGATGAAGCGGATGGAAGACGACCGCGGCAAGTTTGTGGTCATTGCTGCCGGCTATCGGACGGAAATGGAGAATCTGTTCCGCATCAATGTGGGATTCCGCAGTCGCTTCAGCTACTATCTGAATATTGATGACTATACGCCCGAACAACTGTACCAGATAATGCTGACATTTGCAAAGGAGAAACGATACGTATTCTCGGCGGAGGCAGAAGAACTGGCCCGGAAGATGATTACGGAGCTGTATAACGCCCGGGAGAAGGACTTTGCCAATGGGCGTACGATGCGGCAGTTGTTCGACAAGATTTGTACGAAGCAGGCCGAGCGCTTGCAGCACGGCGACATCTCTACGCTGACTGACGAACAGCTGATGTCTATCGAGCCGCAGGACATTCCTTACGAGGCACCGCAGGCCGTCGACTACACAGAGTGTCTGGCCAAGTTGGACGGCTTGGTAGGGCTGGACGCCGTGAAGAAAGAGATATCCAATCTGTCAGCCTTCCTTAACCTGCAGATACGGAGAGGCGAGACCAATACTTTTCAGGGCAAGCATTATGTCTTCACGGGAAATCCCGGTACGGGAAAGACCACGGTGGCACGCATAATGGCTGACGTGTTCCGTACGCTGGGCATCCTGACGCGGGGACAGCTGGTAGAGGCCGACCGCAGCAAGCTGGTAGCAGGCTACTCCGGCCAGACGGCCATCAAGACCAACCAGTTGATTGACTCGGCCATTGGCGGCGTGTTGTTCATTGACGAAGCTTATACGCTGAAGTCGAGCGATGGCGACACGTTTGGGGCAGAGGCCATCGATACGCTGCTTAAGCGGTTGGAAGACGACCGTGGCAAGTTTATCTGTATCGTGGCCGGCTATACCGACCAGATGCACGACTTCATCGATTCCAATCCGGGTCTGAAGAGTCGTTTCACGCAGACCATCCATTTCGATGACTATACGCCCGACGAACTGACCCAGATATTCATCAATCTGGCCGATGCCAAGAAGTTTACCATTGATGAAGAGACGCGTGGTGCCATCCATCGCCAGTTTGAACAGCTCTACCTGCGTCGCGACAAGAACTTCGGCAATGCCCGTGAGGCTCGTCGCATCTTTGACGAGGCTGTGGAGAAGCAAAGCCAGCGGTTGATAGGCCTTGTGGGCAGTCCCGATTTCAATGAAGAAGATATGTATCGCATCACGTCGGCTGACCTGCCGATGGCTCAGAGCGAGAAAGCCCGACCGCTGGACGAAGTGCTCAACGAGTTGGATGACTTCGTTGGAATGCGTTCGGTGAAGAATATGATTCGCCGTCTGGCTGTGCAGAGTATGTTTATGAAGCAACGTGCGGCAATGGGAGCCGGAAAGGTGCAACAGATGTCAATGAACTTCATCCTGACGGGTAATCCCGGAACGGGAAAGACGTCGATTGCGCGTAAGATGGGTGAGGTGTTGCAGAGTATGGAAATCCTTCCGACCAACCGCGTCATCGAAGCCAGCCGTGCCACGCTGGTTGGCAAATATATGGGCGAAACACCGAAGATAGTCAACAATATGTGCGATAAGGCGATGGGAGGCATCCTCTTTATTGACGAGGCCTACACGCTTTCAGACGAGAACGACGCATACGGAAAAGAGGCTATCGACACGCTGATGAAACGGATGGAAGACGACCGCGGCAAGTTTGTGGTCATTGCTGCAGGCTATAAGGAGAAGATGGAAGAATTCCTCGCCGTCAATCCCGGGCTTGCCAGCCGTTTCACCCATAAGCTGCATATTGACGACTATAATGAAGACGAGCTGCTGGCCATCTTCAAGAAAATGGCTTCGCGCGATAACTACACGCTGTCGCCCGCAGCTGAGTTTAAGTTGATGGACTTGATATGCCGAAAGGTGGTGAGCAAGGACGATACCTTCGGCAATGCCCGCGAGATGCGCAATCTGCTGGATGCCACCATCCAGCAACTCTCAGTCCGCGTCAGCGGCTTGCCGCAGGACGAGCTCACTCAAGAGACTTATCAGCTGATAATGCCAGAAGATATTAAGGAAGAATTATGATTATTTGTCCAAGTTGTAAAGAAGAGATAGACGACGATTCCCACTACTGCGACCAGTGTGGACAGGCACTCGTGTATTGCAGTAACTGCGGTCGGGTAGGGCTTGGCCGTCGCTGTACGCATTGCGGTGGCTTGATGGTCGGTGTCGACGAGTTGAAGCAGCGCGGCAGCAGCCAGCATACCTCGGCGGTAGACTATGCCAGTCAGGACTATGCAAAGGCCACCACTACCGGGCGGCTGAATCTGACCCATCCTTCAATGAATACAGGATTGCCGGTACTGACGCTCTACAATCCCTCGTTAGATATCCGTATCGTCGGCATCAACGGTGCCGTCATCGGGCGTCGGCAGGGACCTTATGTGCAGGCATTTGAAGGCAATATGTATGTGTCGGATGTTCACGCCCAGCTGATTTATAACAGTGAGACGGGGTGGTGTATCATCGACAAACACTCGTCCAACGGGACGAAACTGAATCAGCACGACTTGCAGCCCGATGTGCCGATGTCTATCAAGAGTGGTGACATCGTGACCATCGCCAATATCAATCTGCAGGCCAGTGTGAATTAAAGGCATAATGAGATTAGTGGTAATAGAAAAGAAATTATGAGTAGAATCTGTTTAACGGCTTCCAGCCGTGTTGGTTGTATCAGAAGCAACAATGAAGATATGATATATGCGTATGATAAGTTTGTCCGTAGCGACACCTATCATACTGAATTTATGGTTGAGAACGTAGACCGCTTTGTGATTGCCCTTGCCGACGGTATGGGCGGCCACAATGCCGGCGAAGTGGCCAGTGCCGAGGCGTTGGCTAATTTGCAATACTTCATCAGTGACCTGCCCCGTGGGCTTTCTTCGAGCGAGTTCAACGAGATGCTCGTAGTCTGGTTGAGTTCCATCAATCAGATTATCGATTCTAAGGGCCACGTTGACCCGGCACTGGCCGAAATGGGCACCACGTTGGTAGGCATTATCTACTATCAAGGGCGTTACTATTGGATTAATTGCGGTGACAGCCGCCTCTATCGGCTACGTAACGGGCAGTTGCAGCAGCTCTCCAGCGACCACTCGCTGAACAATCTGACGGGGCAGACCAAGCACTCCAATATCATCACCAACTGTATTGGTGCAGGATGTCGGAACTCCTATCTCGACATCTATGAATTTACCAACGATTTCCTGTCGGGCGATACTTATCTCATCTGTTCCGACGGACTGAACGATATGTTGCCCGATGTCACCATTTGCGGCTTACTGAACGAAGGAGCCACGGCTGCCGAGTTGTGCGAGGCCGCCATTGCAGCGGGTGGCTATGACAACGTCTCGGTTTGCGAATTTAAAGTAGACTAAACAAGACTCACAAGACTAAACTTAACAAGATGCCATTAAGATTGCCAGACAAGCTCCCTGCCATAGAATTGCTGAAGGGAGAGAATATTTTTGTGATGAACGACTCCCGGGCGCATATGCAGGACATTCGCCCGCTGAAGATTGTCATCCTGAATCTGATGCCGCTCAAGGTTACTACCGAGACCGATTTGATCCGTCTGCTGTCCAACACGCCGCTTCAGCTCGAAATCAGTTTTATGAAGCTGAAGAGCCATACGCCCAAGCATACACCTATTGAGCATATGATGATGTTCTACCGCGACTTTGAGGAGATGCGTACGCAGAAGTACGACGGAATGATTATCACCGGCGCACCTGTTGAGACGCTTAACTTCGAGGATGTCAGCTATTGGAGCGAGATGACCGAGATATTCAGTTGGGCGCGCACCCACGTCACCAGTACCTTATTTATATGTTGGGCTGCGCAGGCTGGTATGTATTATCACTATGGCATACCGAAATATCCGCTGCGTAAGAAGATGTTCGGCATCTTTCCGCAATATCCGCTCGAGCCCCATCTCCCCATCTTCCGTGGCTTCGATGATGTGTTCTCGATGCCGCACAGCCGTCATACGGAGGTACATCGCGACGATATCCTTGCCTGTCCGCAGCTGTCGCTCATCGCCGAATCACCTGAGTGCGGAGTCAGTATGGTGATGGCGCGTGGCGGTCGTGAGCTCTTTGTGACGGGCCATCTGGAGTATGCCCCGGATACGCTCGACAACGAGTACAAGCGCGACCGTGACATTCGCGATGATGTGGATATGCCAGTCAACTATTACCGTGACGACAATCCTGCCAATCCGCCGCTCGTATCGTGGCGGGCCCACGCCAATCTGCTTTACAGCAACTGGATTAACTATTACGTATATCAAGAGACGCCTTACGATATCAACAAGATAGGATGACACCGCTCGAACTGCTGGCTCCTGCCAAGAATCTGGATTGTGGCATCGCTGCCGTCGACCACGGAGCCGATGCCGTCTACATCGGTGCGCCGCGTTTCGGTGCACGCGCTGCAGCGGGCAACAGCGTCGACGACATCCGCCATCTGTGCACCTATGCCCACCAGTATTCCGTGCGTGTCTACGTGACGGTGAACACACTCATCTATGACGATGAGCTGGAGGCCACCCGTCAGCTGATAGAGCAACTCTACGATGCCGGTGTGGATGCCATATTGGTACAGGATATGGGCATCCTGCAGATGAATCTGCCCCCCATAGCACTGCACGCCAGCACGCAGACTGACAATCGGACGGCCGATAA
The DNA here is from genome assembly GCA_017476785.1 of Prevotella sp. Lineage (GTDB taxonomy): Bacteria > Bacteroidota > Bacteroidia > Bacteroidales > Bacteroidaceae > Prevotella. Next base: position 14,142 of record JAFUZD010000018.1, read on the forward strand.
AGTGCGGTGGCTGCGCGATGTAGGGTTTCGACGGGTTGTACTGGCGCGCGAGCTCTCCGCCGCCGAGATAGCACATATCCATCGCGAGGTGCCCGATATGCCGCTCGAAGTCTTCGTCCACGGTGCCCTCTGCGTCAGTTACAGCGGTATTTGCTATGCCTCGCAGCATTGCTTCCGCCGCTCGGCCAACAGAGGCGAGTGTGCCCAGTTCTGCCGGATGAAGTTCGACCTGCTGGATGCCGACGACCGGGTCATTGAGCGCGGCCGCCATCTGCTCTCGCTGAAAGATATGAACCAGAGTGACCATCTGGAGCAGCTGATTGAGGCGGGAGCCACATCGTTCAAGATTGAAGGGCGCCTAAAAGATATTGCCTACGTCAAGAATGTGACGGCCGCTTACAGCGACCGACTGGATGCTATCATCCGTCGGCATCCCCATCAGTATTGCCGTGCCTCGGCAGGAAGGAGTCGCTACACCTTCGTGCCGAATCTCGGCAAGACGTTCAATCGTGGTTTTACCACCTATTTTCTGGACGGGCGCCAGCCCGACATCTTCTCACCCGACACGCCGAAAGCGATGGGCGAGTATGTGGGTACGGTGAAAGAACTGCGTGGCAGCTCGTTCACCGTAGCAAGCGTTGCCTCTTTTGCTAATGGCGACGGGCTCTGCTTCGTCAATCCCGACCACGAGCTGGAAGGTTTTCGTGTGAATAGGGTTGAGGGCAATCGGCTCTTTCCGCAGCAGATGCCCCGCCGGTTGCGCCCGGGTACTGCGCTCTATCGTAACAGCGACGTCGCTTTCGAGCGTCTCCTGTCCAAACCGAGTGCCGAGCGGAAAATTGCGTTGCGGCTGTCACTGCAGCCGACGGCTGACGGATTCTCGCTGACGGCAGGCAACGTCTCGGTGTCGATAGCCTGTGCGCATCAGCAGGCCGACAAGCCGCAGCGCGATAATATCATCCGTCAGTTGTCGAAGCTGGGAGGCACACCCTACGTCTGCGATGCGGTGGAGTTGCCCGATGGTTTTGACTACTTCATTCCCTCAAGCCAACTGACTGAGTTGCGACGTCGGCTGACGGAGCGGCTTCTCACAGCTGTCCGCAAAACCGATGAGGCTGCCCCCACCATTCGCCGTCAGCCACAGCCGCCAGCTCAGGGCGCATCGGCTACTTATCTCTACAATGTCTCCAACCGCTTGGCACGTCAGTTCTACGAGCAGCAGGGCTATACCTCAGTCGCTCCCGCCTACGAGCTACGGCCCGCTGCCGGTGCTCCCGTGATGCAGTGCCGCCACTGCTTGCGCTATGCGTTGGGCTACTGTGTGCGCAGGGGTGGGCGTCCACCAAAATGGCACGAGCCTCTGCGCCTGCGCTTGGGCGACGGTCGCCAGTTTCCTTTGGAGTTCGACTGCCGTCACTGTCAGATGAATATATATGCAGCACCCAATGACAAATAGCAAGAAAAACAGAACGAAGCAGAACGAAGTACGGCGATGGCAGCAAGTGATGAAGGGCTTGGTGCTGACTGTCGGCCTGCTGCTCTGTGTGTCGTGCTACAATCAGGGGTCGCAGTCGCCCGATGCGTGGGACCTGACGAAGGAGCAGATGGACTCCATCTCCTTCTCTACCACCCACCACTACTCGCAGAACTATAACTTCTTAGTCAAGACTGACTCGCTGCGACTGGTCGATATGCCGGGGCCCGAGTCGTACGACACGGTCAGCGTCTTCCGTCACGACCATCTGGTAGTGGCCGACATCCAGACAATACCTACCGACACCATCGATTCCGTATGGGTGAAAGTGGCGCGCGACCAGATGACGCAGGGGTGGATTCACGAGACCGAGATGCTCAGCGGCGTGGAGCCCGACGATGCCATCTCGCAGTTTATCGACTTCTTCTCTAACACCCATCTGCTCATTTTCCTTGCCTTCTGTGTCGTGGTGGTAGCGGCTTACGGCCTGCGCAAGCTATTGCGTCGTAATGCCCGTATTGTGCATTTCAATGACATCGACTCGTTCTATCCCACGCTGCTCTGCCTACTCGTAGCTGCGTCGGCCACGCTCTATGCCTCTATTCAGCTCTTTGCAGCCGAGTCGTGGCGCCATTTCTACTATCATCCCTCGCTCAATCCCTTTGCGCTGCCGCTCCATCTGGGCATCTTCATTGCTTCTGTATGGGGCATTCTCATCATCGCATTGGCTGCCGTTGACGATGTGGTGCGCCAGTTGCCCCCATTCGAAGCCGTCCTCTATCTGTTCGGGTTAGGTGGTATCTGTGCGGTAGCCTATGTCATCTTCAGTGTTTCCACCTTATATTATATAGGCTATCCGCTTCTTGTCCTCTACATCCTTTTTGCTCTTTACCGCTATCTGCACTATGCCCGCTGTCGCTATGTGTGCGGTGCTTGTGGTGCCAAGATGCGCACCAAAGGCCATTGTGGACAATGCGGTGCATTGAACGGTTGATGCTGCGTGGCAAAAATCCCTATAAATATGGATTGCCGGAAACGTCAATTTGTCCTATCTTTGCACAATCATTGTAGAAAAGAAATGGTAAATAATGAAGAGAGAAATACTATGTTACTTGTTACTGGCGGCTGCAACGACAGCTGTAGCCGTACCAAATGAAAACCTAAATGACGAAGTTGCCGCAGATACTGCGCGGGTGATTGACTTGGACGAGGTGGTCGTGGTGGCACAGCCAAAAGAGAGCTTGCGGCTGCGTCAGCAACCTCTGTCAAGCACAGTCTTTACCGCCGCCGAGCTGCAACGAGGTATCAGCGATTTGAGCCAGCTGTCCAGCTACGTGCCTTCGTTCGTGATGCCGCAGTATGGTTCGCGCCTTACGTCGTCGCTCTATATCCGTGGCATTGGCTCGCGCACGGGCAATCCCGCAGTGGGCGTCTATTATGACCATATCCCGCTGCAGGGCAAGAGTGCCTTCAATACACACTTCTATCAGTTGGACCGTGTTGACGTGCTGCGTGGCTCGCAGGGTACGCTCTACGGAATGAATACGGAAGGCGGATTGGTGCGCATCTACTCCAAGAATCCAATGAACTATCAAGGCACAGACATCGCGCTGGGCATCGGCCGTGGTTGGCAGTCGAATGCAGAGATAGCCCACTATCATCGGCCGTCAGACCATTTCGCTTTCTCGGCCGCATTCTTCTATAACGGTCAGCGTGGCTTTTTCAAAAACCAGCAACTTGACGAGTGGAACGACCTGACGAACGAGGCTGGCGGCAAGATGCGCTTCGTATGGAGAATGTCGGAACGGTTGAGAATGGACCTGACTACTGACTATCAGTATACCAATCAGAACGGATTCCCCTATGGGCAGTACGACTTGCAGACGGGCGAGGTCGGTCTGCCATCCACCACGCTGATGAACGGCTACAAGCGCAATATGCTGAATACGGGGCTGAACGTCAGCTACGAGGGGCAGCAGTTGATTCTGAACAGCGTCACATCGTGGCAGTATTTGGCCGACCGGATGGTGATGGACCAAGACTATCTGCCTGCTGACTATATGCGGCTGGAGCAGAGCCAGCGTCAGCAGGCACTGACCGAGGAGCTGACCCTGCGCAATCGTGGGCAGCTGTGGCAGTGGACTACGGGCGTGTTTGGCTCGTATCAGTGGCTACGCACCGAGGCTCCAGTCAACTTCGGACCGGCAATGACCAGCCCTATCGGAATGGCTGTGCAGACACAGATGGAGGAAGCTATGGTTCAGCAGATGGTGGCGCAGGGAATGCCAGAGGCTGCCGCCCGTGCCCAAGTGGGGCGTATGGGCGTCACGATGACTGCCGAGATGGGGGTGCCTGAGACCTTCCACACCCCTCAACAGAATCTGGGTGTGTATCACGAGTCGAACGTGCACATCGCTGAGCAGCTGGTGCTGACCCTCGGACTACGCTACGATTACAGTCGCGTGAAGGTAGATTACAACACGCTGGCCTATATGGCGATGACGGGCGGAGTAGGGCAGAGCATTGCCACCTACACACTGACTTCGCATCTGCAGAACAGCCACGCCAAAACGTATCATCAGTTGTTGCCGAAGTTAGGGCTGACGTGGCAGGTAGACCATCGTGGCAGCAACGTATATGCTGCAGTATCGAAGGGATTCCGTGCCGGCGGCTATAACATACAGATGTTTAGCGATATTCTGTCCACGGAGCTGATGGCCAACCGCCAGAATGCAATGCGGGGCGACTATGACATTCCCCACGATGCTGATGCCTACCACCGCGTGGAGCAGACTATCAGCTACAAGCCCGAAGAGAGCTGGAACTACGAGGTGGGTGCTCATCTGAATCTCTTTGGTGGAAGGGTGCACGCCGACCTCGCCACCTTCTATATGCAGATACGCAATCAGCAACTCTCGGTGATGGCCAGTGACTATGGATTCGGGCGGATGATGGTCAATGCAGGAAAGAGTAGCTCGTGCGGTGGTGAACTGACGCTGCGGGGCAGTGCGCTGGGTGGCAGTCTCGACTGGGCAGCTACTTACAGCTATACCCGAGCCACCTTCCGCGAATACAGCGAGCAGGACGGTAGTCAGTCGGTTGACTATGGAGGCAACTATGTGCCGTTCGTACCGCAGCACGCCTTCAGCGCACGGGCCGACTACCGCATTGCACTCGGCGGCCAAATGCCGCTGAAAGCTATCGTCGTGGGAGCCAATGTGACGGGCAACGGAAAGATTTATTGGGACGAAGCCAACACATACAGTCAGAGGTTCTATGCGTTGTTGGGAGTGCACATCGACTTGGATGTTGACTGGGCGCACCTGTCGTTCTGGGGGCGCAACCTGACCGACACCCGCTACAACACCTTCGTTGTGGGCAGCGAGGCCACGCGCCAGCAGCTCTACTTCGCGCAGCGGGGCAATCCACTGCAGCTTGGCATAGCTCTGCTGTTGCATCTGTAAAAACATAACGAGAGGAGGCGCGGAATCATTCCGCGCCTCCTCTCGTTTGTATTAGTGGTGTCAGTATTCTACGGTCAGTGTGTCGTTACCCTCTATGGCATAACGCAGACAGCCTATACTGAGCCATCCGCTGTGCGGTGTCTCGTTGCGCACCGTCACTGAGTGCTGCTTGACGCTGACGTGAATCAGTCCGTCGGGGGTGGGTACGCTACCCTCCATCTGCTTCAGTCCGCCCAACTGCGGCTGCACCTCAAACTCCCTGTAACCGGGCATCAATGGCCGGACACCGAGGAAATAGCGTCCTAAGAGATAGATGGGCGAGGCTCCCCAAGCGTGGCAGAGACTCTTGCCGTAAGGGCGTCCGTACATTGCCAGATGCTGCGCCCCCTTCTCCTCAGGATTGTACTTCTCCCAGAAGGTGGTGGCTCCCTCGTGCAGCATCCCGCCCCAGTAGCTACGCATCTGCTTGAGCACCTGTTCCTGCTGCCCCAGCTGGCAGAGTGCCTCCATCTCGTAGAAGCGCATATAAGGCGTAGTGATGGGCGGAACATCGGGATTGAGCAGTACGTGCTCCATTATGTGGCGGCTTTGTGACTCGTCGGTGTAGCCGTAGAGAATGGCGAACATATTGGGGAACTTCGTAATCTGCGCATTTATCTGGCCGTCTTCGATGGCGTGCAGGTAGGCCTGCTTCGATTCGTCCCAGAAGGTTGTGTGTATCTGCTGGCGCAGTCGGTCGGCCAATGTCTTGTAGGTGGTGGGCTCTTTGCCGAGCAGTTCTGCAAAGCGTTGCATCGTCTCGAGCGACTTGCAGAAGAGCAGCTGCTCAAAACAGAGTGTGCCGCGCTTGTGCATTGGGAAGTCTACCCAGTCGACGAATATCCAGTCGTCAGGCTGTCCTTCGGCCCATCCGTCGGCGTTGGTGCGGCTGAGTACATATTGCATCAGCGTCTGCATTCGGGGGTAGAGCTCGCGTACAAAGTCGAGGTCGGCGGTGTAGTCGTAGTAGTCGCTGATGGACTTGAACCAATAGAACGTATAGTCCATTATGGTGTTGATGTGCGCCGTGACGGGATCTTTGCCGCGCAACTGGCGGATGGTGCGCTTCACGCACTGACTGTCGAAGCGCAGGTAGTAGTTCATCAGATACGACTGGATGGCATCGCCGCTCCACGTCCAGCGGTCGCGCTTGATGCCGTCGACAAAGAACTCGCGCGTCGTCAGGTCCATCGTGTAGGCTGCCGTGTCCCAGATGCGGTTGAGCAGCTTGTCGTTGCTGCGGAACGAACCGCTTTGCTCGTGCTTGTAGGGAGCATACTCGTAGTACATTCCCACGCTGTCATAGCGGGTTTCGCCGGCTGTCTCGATGTAGACGTAGCGGAAGGCTTTGCTCTCCATCTTGCAGATGCGGTTGCCACCGTCGACCGTATTGAACTGGTTGAACGTTTCGCAATGCTCTTTGTCAAGGGCTTCCTCGCTGCTCTCACCGTAGCAGATGCACAGCGCGCCGGTGCCGCTCACTCCCGTGATGTTCAGATAGCCAAATGTCTCGCGGCCGAAGTCGTAGAGCATTCCGCCGTTGCAGGACTGCTTCGACACCGGGTCTTGCCACTCGGTAGGCAATTTGAATTCAGACGGCAGGCGCTGGATGTCGTCGAAGTCCCAATATCCGGCGGGCACGTAGATGCCCGAGCCGTGGGCAACGCCATTCTCGTCAATCCAGATTTTGTCTTCGTAGGTGACGAGCCACGACGCGTCGCTGTTGATCTGGCGGGTCAGTCCTGAGATGAAGAGGGCCGGCGGCGTCGCCTGATTCCACACCTTGAAGCTCAGACGGTGCTTTCCTGCCGGAATGCTGAAGTGCTGCGGCATTCCGTATTGCAGTTTCCCGTCGAGCGAGAGGTTATACTTCCCTTCCGTCCGGATGACAATGACTTCCTCGCGTGCCAGTTCTACTTCTTTTGTGAATTCCACCGTCACGTAGTGCGAGTCTTGCTTCCAGAATGGTGGAAACATCGCTCCACGCTCCGTGCGGCGATTGTTGAAGATGTTGCCGAGCCATATCTCAAAGTCGCCCGGATACCATATCCACGTTGCTTTATTTCTTTCCTGCATTGCTTCTTATTTGTTCGTTTACCTGCGGCCCGTTGTTCTCCCACGTGTTGCCGGGGCCGTTGGCATTTCTGAGATACTTCTCCTCGGGTGTCCAGTTGTCCCGTAGGGTGATGTTGCTCGAGCCTTCGTCCGTATAGAGGTAGAACCAATGTTGCGGATCGTGCACATAGCTGGGCTTGGCAATATCGCGCACCACATTCTCAGAAATAATGGTTCCCGGCTGGTTGCCGAGTGTATAGATGCCGGCGCAGTCGTACATATGTTGTGCGTATTGATAGACCAGATTGGCATAGACTCGGTTGTCGCGCATACAGCCGAGGTCGCGGTTCCAGCCCCATCCAAGCGAGATGCCGGTATAGCTGACATCGTGAATCGTGTTGTGCTCAATATTGATTTTGGATACGTAGCCGGCACAGATGGCCACGCATCCCCAGTCTTCGTTCGTCACGTCGTAGAACTCTGACTGCATAATGCTCTGTCCCTGACACACCTCACGGAAGTCGGAAGGCTGATAGGGTAGGTGGGTCTCCAGTGCCGACGGCGAGAAACTGCCGCAGACATAGCCGTTCATTGCAATGTCGGTGAACAGACAGTCAGACGCGATGCCATTCCGACAGCCAGTCACATAGTCGAGTCCCGAGCCGCCCAGATGCTGGAATCTGCATCCTTTAAAATCAATCTGCTCGCCATAGCTCACCTCGACAGCTGCTGCTGCGCGCCCGAGCCAGCCTTGATTGTCGAGCTTGTGATTGTTCGGACGGTCTATCTGCGGGCGCAGCTTGTAGGCTTCAATGAGATACATTCCTGCCTGCAGGGGTACGTGTCCCTTCTGTGAAGGGCGCATCCACGTGGTATGCTCGAATCCGACGTGGCTGAAAGTCACGTCGCGCACAGGCCGCTCTGCCGTTCCGATAACTTCGACCAGCGTCTCCAGTGCCGGTATGATGGCTTCTGCTGTTTGCATCTCTTCGCCACTGCGCGGCATATAGTACAGCCGGCGGCTGCGGATGTCGTAGTACCACTCGCCCGGTTCGTCAAGCAGTTCTTTGGCATTGGTCAGATAGAATGGTGACGGATGGCCAGTGTTGGGTGTCATCGGGCTGGGCCACGGATGCTCAAACTGTAGCTTGCTTTCGGGCTGGTGGAAGCGGATGCCGGCCGAGTCTCCCTGAATCGTGATACTCTTGATACGCAGGTTGGCCGTGCACCACATCTCGTGCAGCACTAATTCGGCGTAGGGGGCTTTCAGAATCTTTTGCACCGACTGCTTGGGAACCCATAGCGTCTGCGTCGACTTGTCGACCCTCCGAATGCGGGCCATCTGCTCAAAGTCACTTACGTCGCGGGCACGGATTGCTTTCCGACCGTTTACCCATAGCTGGCGGAAGTCTGTCGGACGGCCGTTGAAGTCGGGCACGTCGGTCACCCATAGGCGTCCCTCTCGCTTCCAGTTGGCAAGCCGGATGCCGCCCGAGACGACAGCTCCCGCCCCTTCAATGGTCAGCCCGCTGTCTTCCGGACGCAGCCGCAGGGGCTCATAGAGCCGGTAGGTCCCGGCAGCGAGGTGAATGGTGACACGTTGCGCCTGTCCCAGCCGTCTGATTTCGCGTGCCTGCCTTACAGCATCAGCCAGCGATGAGTCGGGAGTGATGCTGAGCGTGAGGTGCGGTGTCGGTTGTGCTACGGCCTGCAAAGCGTAGCCGCAACAGATACAGATGATTAGTAGGAGTCTTCTTGTCATAGTAAAGCCGTCTTTGTTCTCTGCCTTCAGTGGGGCGTTGGGGTCATCTCCGTGCTACTGGCAGCCATACGGTCATATCCTGTCGGCCGCGGTTGTCCCAAGCATAGTAGGGGATGAGGCGTATCTTCACTTTCTTACTGGGTACTTCGCTTAGGTCGCGATAGAGGGTGTTGTTGTCCCACGTGCCGCCGTCGGCCAGCAGCGCATCACCCTCGAGTGCCGTCATCTGGTGGCCGGCAATCTGTATCTTCACCTCCTTAAGCTGGATGTCAGACGGGATGATGATGTCGTTGATGCTCTTTCCGCCCTCAATATCCTGTGCTTCGAGGCAGTAGACCAGCGGACCGCGCATAATGGCTACCTGATTCTTGTTCTCCTCCACCAGCGGGTTGGCCTCCACCAGTCGCGGTCGCAGCGGAATCTGGATGCTGATGGCATCCCCTTTCTTGAACTTGCGGCTGATGGCCGTGTAGCTTCCCGGTTTGGCAGCAGTGCCGTCGACCGTCGTCCCTTTGGCCCAAGCGGGCACGTGCACCATAATAGTGCCCAGTTTCTTAGCTTTCTTGACGTTGATGGTTATCTGCCCATCGTAGGGATAGCCGGTGGTTTGCTCTATCTCCAAGTCTTTTGTCTTCAGCGTGTTCTGCCCGTAGAGGTTCACCCAGAGCGTGTCGCCGCTGACGCTGTAAGCATACTCCTGTGCTTGGCAGAGTGTGCGCAGCGTATTGGGGGGGCAGCAGAAGCACGAGATATAGGTCTGACGCTCCTTAGGCCAGCGCATCGTGTAAGGGAAGTCGGCCGTGCGGCGCAGGGCTTCCGTATAGAAGTAGCGCTTGCCATCGAGCGAGATGCCGCTCAGAATGCCGTTGTAGAGCTCGTTCTCAATGTTGTCGATATACTTCGCGTCGGTCGTGGCGGCAAAGAGACGCCACGAGAAGAGCAGTTGCCCAATCTGGGCGCATATCTCATTGTGTGCCGTCTCGTTAGGCAGCTGAAACTGGCGGCCATAGGCTTGGTGAATCTGCTGGATGGAGGGCTGCTTATAAGTCGTTCCGTCTGGACTGACTCCGTCGTAGAGTGCACCGCATCCGCCCATAATGTAGATCTTGTGATTGACGATGTCGTCCCAGATGGCCGTCAGGTTGCGCATCAGCTGTGCCTCGCCCGTTTCGGCATAGAGATCGGCAACGCCTGCGTACAGATAATTGGCTCTGACGGCGTGGCCCATTGCCTCGTACTGCTGGCGGAAGGGGATGCGGTCTTGGTTGTGGTCCTCACCGTTGCGCACTGAGTCGCGTATGCCAATCAGTCCCTGTGCCAGCTCCAGATACTTCGGGTCGCCCGTTTCGCGATACATCTCAGCCGCTCCCATATAGTGGCTGGGGCAGATGGCGTTGCGCGAGAGCTCGGCAGCGTCGCTCTTCAGGAAGTTATACAGGAAGTCGGCCGCACGGATTCCGCAGTCAAGCAGGGTGCGCTTGCCTGTGGCGCGGTAGTGAATGATACCGGCCGTCATCAGGTGGCCCAGATTGTAGGTCTCGAAGTTCAGTCGGCTGGCAAAGGCCTGCTTGTGGTCTGTGCCTATCTCAATACCGATGTTGGTCTGGTCGCCTGCGTGGCTGTCGATGCCGAGGTTACGCTCGCTGATGACCACCGGTGTGTGGATATAGCCGTCGGCTCGTTGGGCCAGTGCCACTTGTTCAATGAATCGGTCCATCAGCGTGTCCAGCCGGGCATCTTTCGTGATGGCATACACCGAGGCGCAAGCCTCCAGCCACTTGTACATATCACCGTCGTGGAACGGCGGCCCGTGGTGCACGCCCTTCACCGTTCCTGCCGCTACCTTGAAGTTGCGGAAGCCGTGGCTTATGTCGGGTGCATTCCACGTGTCCCACATACTCCAGATGCCCGTTCCCGACAGCACGTTGAAGCGGTCGGCCCAGAATCCTCCAGTCCATCGGGTGGCGCCCATCGGCACGTTGTTCACTTTCGCGTAGCGGCTGTGGCTCATATCCACCAGTCCGTCCTGCTGTGCATTGGCTGCCGTGGTGGCAGCAAAGGCGATGCATAGGGTGCAGATCAGTTTTCTCATATCGTCAGTTGTTTAATTATAAATTAAAGACGCACGACGGCGGTTTTTGTCATCTGCGTCTTTGGCGGGTGCCTAAGTAGGGATTAGTTGAAGAAAATGTAGAGCCCAATCATCACAGCAGCCAGTGCTATCCAGAGGGCGACGATGCGCTTGGAGAGCGGTTCGTGGATGGGAGCGGGAATCTCATAGCGTTGTCCGTCGCCGCCTAGCAGGCTGATGGTCACCATTGCAATGACGAGCAGCAGGCATAGCCAGAACGACAGCATCATAAAGTGGGGCCATTGCAGCGTGAACCACGCGGGTGGCCACAGATAGAGAATACCCACAACGAGACAGAAGGCCGTCCCTGCCGTCAGGCAGAAGTTGGCTGCTGCCGTGGTGGTGCGTCGCCAGAAGATTCCCGTCAGGAACACGGCCGTCATCGGTGGGGCAATGAAGCCGAGCACCGACTGGAACACATTGAAGAGGTTGAGGCCTTTGATGGAGTCGATGGCTATGGTGAGGATGATGGCCAGTGCGGCTCCGATGACGGTCACGATGCGTCCCACGTAGTTGATGTGACGCTGCGAGGCGTCGGGGCGGAAACGCTTGACGTAGATGTCCATCGTAAACACCGTACTCAGGGCATTCAGTGCCGAGCCGATGGTCGACACGAGACAGGCCGTCAGCACGGCGAAGACCAGTCCCACCATTCCTACGGGAAACAGGTTCTCCACCATCGTCAGGTAGGCCTCGTCGGGATTTGACAACGTGGGGAACAGGGCGAAGCAGATGATACCGGGCAGGATGTAGAGCACCACGTCAAGTATCTTCAGCCAACCAGTAAAGTTGGTGCCCAGCTGTCCCTCTCGCAGGTCCTTAGCAGCGAGGACGGGCTGTACCATACTCTGGTCCGTGCACCAGAACCATACGCCCATCACGGGATAGCCCAACAGGATGGGCAGCCACGGGAAGGCTTCGTCTGAGTTGGGTTTGAACATCACCCAATAGTCGGCCGGCACCTTTGCTGCCAGTGCTGCGATGCCGCCCACGCGGTCCAGTCCTACGATGACGAGCACCAGTGAGACGAAGATGAGCAGCAGCATCTGATATACATTGGTATAGGCTACGGCCTTCAGCCCGCCCAGCATCGTGAAGAAGGCGGAGATGACGAGCAGGATGAGTGCCGACATCCACATCGGAATGTCGAACACCTGCCGGATGAGGATGCCGCCGGCAAAGAGCGTCAGTGCCAGCCACGAGATGATGATGGTGACGATGGTGTACCACGCCAGAATATTGCGTGTCGACTGGCCGAAGCGCAGGCCCATAAACTCGGGCAGCGTGTGCACCTTCGCACCAAGATAGCGCGGTGCGAAGACGAAGGCCAGCAGGGCAATGAAGACGAAGGCGTACCACGCATAGTTGCCCGACACGATGCCGGTGGTGAATCCTGCCGAGGCCGAAGCAATGAGCATCGACGGTCCCACGTTGGTGCCCCACATTGAGAAGCCAATGTGATGCCAGCGCAGCGACCGCTCGGCCAGAAAGAGCGAGCCCTCCTTCTTGCGTTTAGAACTTGCCCATACGCCGATGGCGACGAGTATGGCGAAATAGATGCCCAGTATCAGCCAATCAAGGCTTTGCATATAGTGACTTTCCATAGTTAATAGGGAATTCCTTTATAGTCTTTCGTGATTTCAATGGTGACGGCGCGTGCGAGGGCCATCTGGTCGGTACAGTCTACGTCGTCGGGGTATAGCTTGATGAGGGCGCCCGGCCGCACGTAGACGGGCATCCGCTCCAGCGGCACTTCCACGTCGTACAGCCAGCGTCCGCCTTCGGTGCGCTCGCCCGTAAAGAAGTCTACCCACAGTCCTTCGGGTAGGTAGATGTCGCGCCGGTGATGGCTGTTCATCACCGGACAGACGAGGAACTCGGAACCGAAGTAGTATTCGTCGTCTATATGCCAGCACTGGCGGTCAGTGGGGTGGTGGAAGAGGAGTGCGCGCAGCATTGGGT